>JAKALZ010000195.1 GCA_021813065.1 bacterium | reverse complement strand
CTTCGTGCGCGTGTTGATGAGCAGTCGCTCTCCCGAAGCTTTGATATGTCCTGCCATCGCCCCGCCCATAACGCCGAGGCCGATGAATCCGATGGTTCTTGTATGCATTTTGATTTCCTTTCCGTATGTAAATCGCGCTTGTTTTTTCATTCTACCTTTCCAATTCAAACTTGACAATGTAATCGGCCGCGTAGAGAATGTTCTATGCGATTGAGGCCAATTCTTATCTTCGTTATCGCGAGTGTTTCGCTCGCGTTTCTCATGCTACCAAGCATTCTCTATAGAATCCCCGCCCAAGCGCTCCGCTTCGATCCGCTCTACAGCGTCACCAATCCGAAAGGAGATGTGCGCATCCTTCCAGAGAATACCTTTCTCCAGGCTTTTCGGAATCCCGCCTACGCGCCAGGCTTGTACCATATCGCCGCATATCTCTCGTACAGCCAAATTCCGCAAAAATCGGGCGATTACCTATACCTCGTATTTCCCTACATCGCCGGCACCGCGATGAGCGTGTATTGGAATGATCAATTTCTGGGTTCGCAGGGAGATATGACCTCGGGCAATTCGAATATCTGGAATTCCGCCAAAATATTCACCATGCCAGCGTCATACCTGCGCGGCACAAACACTTTGGCGATCGATATTCAGGGGCCATACGAGGCTGGTCTCCCTCGCGTGCCCTATCTCCTCCTCCCCGGGCCACAGGCATCGCTATTCGTTGGTTTTCTAGAATTTTTCAGTGAAAAAATCATACTCATCATCATGGGCGCGCTCGCGGTTCTCGGAATCGTGCTCATCCTCACGAGCAAGGGAAGCGCCCTGCGGCCAAACGCGATGCTGTTCCTCGGTCTCGCGTCCTTCTGCACTATGCTTTTCCTGACTGACTTTCTCACCCTCAAGACGCTCTTTGTACCCCTCATCGAATTCAAAAGGGCTGTGGCGATGTTACGGCACCTGGCAGCCATATTCTTCCTTGTTGGATTCACCGCGCTGAGCGGAAATGGAAAAGCCTGGTTCAACAAATTCTTCATTGCCCTTCAGGGCTTTAGCATCCTCCTTCTTGTCTTCCCGCGAACCATGATCGATTTGAAGACTATGTATTCGTGCACCTTCCTCACCATTATTCCGCTTCCGATATATCTCTTGATCATCCTTCTCTTGAGAAGAAACCTTGCACGGAGCCACGCACTGCTGATCGGGGGAGTCGCCATCGCGAGTATCATGGCCATCCGCGACACACTGCTGTCATTTATCAGCATGGGCTCAATCTATCTGTCGCACTACGGATTCAGCATAATGATCATGGCGGCGGCAGGATTCATCGTGCAGGAAATTCTGAATCAGAATCGCCGCCTCCTTGAGGAGCAGGCGCGCGCCGCTAGATTCAGGGAAGAGAGCATCCGCGATCCGCTCACAGGGCTGTACAATCGGAATATTCTGGACGAGATACAGGGCACACTGACCAGTGCCTTTTCGCTGCTCGTCATCGATATCAACGATCTGAAATCGATCAATGACACGCACGGCCACGCGGCGGGCGACGCGGTGCTCAAGGATGCCGCGGCGATCATGAAATCGATGCTGCGAGATGACGACATCATTGTGCGCACAGGCGGCGATGAATTTCTCATCATACTGCCATCCTCAACGCACGCTCGAATCGGAATGCTGACCAATGAGCTGCGCGCGCGTATCGCCGCGTCGTCCATTGGCGGCTCGGGGGACACAGGATCATTCTTCTACTCAGTGAGCATAGGCTCGGCGTCGTATCGGAGCGCAAGCGCGGCGACTCCTGAGAATTTCTCGAAGCTTCTCGACTCCGCCGACCAGGAAATGTATGCAGAAAAAGAGAATTATAGAATGAGCAAACAAAACGCGAGGACATGACCTCTGGCTGATTTATCGTGTTATTTGCTATAGTTGTTCCCATGAAAATGCAGGAAAGGCTCGAACTCGCGGCGCGCGCCGCCACAGCTATGCTCTCGACGGACGCGGCGATAAAGAACGCGGCCCTGGAGCGCATTTCGCACGCACTCGAGAGCGACCGAGCGTCGATTTTCGACGCGAACCTTAAGGATATCGAGACGGCGCGCGCCGAGGGGCTCGCCGCGCCGCTTCTCAAGCGCCTCGCCTTCAATGAAAAAAAACTCGCCGAAGTGCGTTCGGGGATCAGCGACCTTATTGCGATGCCCAACCCTGTCGGCCGCGTGCTCGAGGCGCGCCTTCTCGACGAAGGGCTCGAGCTGCGCAGAATTAGCTGCCCCATCGGGCTCATCGCGATGATTTTCGAGAGCCGGCCCGACGCGCTCGTGCAGATGGCCTCGCTCGGGGTGAAGAGCGGCAACGCGATTGTCCTCAAAGGAGGGAGCGAAGCGCGCGAAAGCAACGCGGCGCTCGCCAACCTGATCGCGAACGCGGGCGAAGAGGCTGGGCTCCCTCAGCACTGGCTCACGCTCCTCGAAACCCGAGAAGAGATCGGCGAACTCTTGAAATACGATCAATTTGTCGATCTCGTAATTCCGCGCGGGTCCAAGGAGTTCGTGGCTCGGATCAAGGCGACGAGCCGCATACCCGTGCTCGGCCACTCAGACGGCGTGTGCCACGTCTATGTGCATGAAGATGCCGACCCTGCGATGGCGACTTCGATTGTGCTCGACTCGAAGACCCAGTATCCCGCCACGTGCAACGCGGCCGAGGTGCTGCTTGTCAACGCACAATTTGCAGCTAGGGGGCTTGTGTCGCTCTTGCGCGCGCTGAGCGCCGCGGGCGTGGTACTCGATGTGTGCCCAAGGACAGCCGAGATCCTGCGCGGCGCGAACAACCAGGGTGCCCCAGCTGTTCCGTGTACGCTCAAGACCGACGACGACTGGTCGGTCGAGTATCTCGATTTCCGCATGGCGGTCAAGTTTGTCGATTCGCTCGACGAGGCCATCGCGCACATCAACCGCTACGGGAGCGGCCACACCGACTCGATTGTCTGCGAATCGCGCGAGGTTGCGCGCCGGTTCTTGAACGAAGTCGATTCGTCGTCGGTGTACCACAACGCGAGCACGCGCTTCGCGGACGGCTACCGCTACGGGCTGGGCGCCGAGGTCGGCATCGCGACGGGCAAGCTGCACGCGCGCGGGCCCATGGGGCTCCAGGGGCTTCTGACCTACAAGTGGCTCCTCGAGGGGCAAGGGCACATCGTGGACGATTACGCGACGGGCAAAAAGCACTTCATTCATAAAGATTTGCCGCTGAATGACGCTTTGGCGGGGGACCTTGTAAGCGAGGACTGAAATGAAAACGCAAGAAACAGCCGATGCCGAGGCGGCGCGCGCCGCGCTCGCCCACGCCAACAGAATCGTGGTGAAGATCGGTACCGCGACCATCACGAAGCAGGGCAAGGGCGGCATCGACACGGCCTACATTTATCACGTGGCCGAGCAGTTCGCCCAGCTCGTCAACGAGGGCAGGCAGGTCATTCTCGTCACCTCGGGCGCGATCGGCATGGGCGCGCGCCAGCTCGGCCTCACGAAGCGCGTCACCGAGGTGCGCATGCGGCAGGCATGCGCGGCCATCGGCCAGCCCCTTCTCATGGACGAGTATCGGCGCGCCTTCGGCGTTTTTGATTTAAACTCGGCCCAGCTCCTCGTGACGCGCGACGAATGGGACGATCGCGCCAGCTACCTCAATCTGCGCAAAACCGTGGAAACGCTCCTCGAGTACCGCGTCGTGCCGGTATTCAACGAGAACGACTCGGTGTCGACTGCCGAAATCGGGAACGCGTTTGGCGACAACGACAGGCTCTCGGCGTATGTCGCGAGCAAGATCGACGCGGAACTGCTCATTATTCTTTCGGATGTCGATTCGCTGTACGATTCAGACCCGCGCGAGAACCCCGACGCGAAGCGCATTCCCTATGTGAAGGAAATTTCGGAAGAGCACTTGGCGGCGGCAGGTGGCCGGGGTTCGGAGTTCTCCACGGGAGGCATGAAGACGAAGCTCGCGGCGGTCGCCATCGCGCGCGATGCGGGCTGCAGGGTGGTGATCGCGCACGGTCGCGAGCCGAATGTCGTTCGGCGCGTCGCCTCCGGCGAGCCGCTCGGAACGCTGTTCGACGCCGCGCACGCCCTCAAGAATCGCATTCGGTGGCTCAAGAACTCGCAGCCGCGCGGCCGGCTGACGATCGACGAAGGGGCGCTGGCGGCGATCCGAGAGAGGAACTCGCTCTTGCCGCGCGGCGTGGCCTCGGTCGAAGGCGAATTCGCGCGCGACGCGGTGGTGCTCGTGAACGACATCGTCAAGCTC
>JAKALZ010000194.1 GCA_021813065.1 bacterium | reverse complement strand
ACGAAGAAGGGCCTCGCGCCCGCCGCCGCCATGCTCGAATCCGCGAACCTCGAGAAAACCGACGAAAATCTCTTCATCGCCGCGACGTGCCTCGAAAAGGGCATCCTCTTTCTCAAGGGAAAAGCATAACCGAACGTCCGCCTAATTTCCGATGCCACGCAGAGCCGAAGCGCTTCAGCCTCTGCCGTTTCTTCTTCCAATAAGCCAATCGACTCAGTTACCGTCACGCTCGGCAACAAAGCCTTTGCCGTCAAATTCAACAAAAATCTCGTCATCGTCAATGGCACCGCTTACAACTTCCAGGTCAAAGAGGGCATCGACGCCGAGGCAATCGCCAAAACCGCCACACTCCCCAAAGCGAGCGAGCTGCCCGCTGTCAGCGAGACGCACTTCGTCGAATCTTCGCTTTCGGGCCGCGTGGTCAAGGTCCAGAAGAAAGCGGGCGACAAGGTCGCCGTCGGCGAAACGGTGCTCATCGTTGATTCGATGGGCATCGAGATTCCCATCAACTCGCCCTATTCGGGCATCATTCAGACGATGTTCATCATGCAGGGCGATATCCTCGAGATGGGAACGGCGCTCTACCGCGTCAACACCATCGCGCACGGCACTGTCGACACCGTGGCGCGGGCCGCCGAAGCGCTCACTTCGGAGCAGCCAGGCGAGTCGGGTGGCGCGGCCATGACGCGGATTCTCTCGCCCATCGCGGGGCTTGTGCTGCGCATCTACAAGGAACCGGGCGAAACCATCTCGATCGGCGAATCGCTCCTCGTAATGGAATCGATGAAGATGGAGCGCCCCGTGAATAGCACCGTCGCCGGGGTAATGGAGCGGCTCGTGGTCAAACAAGGCGATCTGGTCGACGCGAACCAGATCCTGGCGATTGTGCGCCAGTGAACACGGCAGAAAGAGAAGGCGGAATATGAATCAGACAGGCCTTGGAATCGCGCTCCTAACCTACGGCATCGCCGCGGTCATATCGATGTTCACAGCGGCGATCATCGCGCTAATGGTCAAATCCATTAAATGGAAAAACAAGGCAGCGAGCAAGTCGAAGCGCGGCGAATAGAGTGGCGCCGCGGGAGGATGCGCGCGTTCTTCCTTTCCGCGAACGCGCAGCCGTACGGCTCTGAATAAACAAAATGGGATTGTCCAAAATCGCGGACAATCCCAGCCTCCTTGAACCACGCGCTGCTCCCGGAAATGTCGGGATTTTGATTTTGCGCGTTATTCAATACCTATTTTACCCTTTGATTACAAAGTTGACAAGCTTATTTTTCACGGCGATCGCTTTAACGATTTCCTTGCCGGCGAGCCAGTCCGCGATTTTTTCCGCGTTGTGCGCCATCTGGATGAGCGCATCTGTTGGAGTGCCGGCGGGCGCGCTGAACTTGCTGCGCACTTTGCCATTGACCTGCACGACGATCTCGCGCTCCTCGTCGATGGTGAGCTCTTCGCGGAAAACAGGATATGTCGCCTTTGAAATCGATTCGCTGTGCCCGAGCCGCGCCCAGAGTTCCTCGCCGAGGTGCGGGGCGTAGGGCGCGATGAGAAGCACGAGCGGCTCCCATGCGGCGCGCGGGATGCGCTCAAGCTTTGCGAGCTCGTTCGAGTAGATCATCATCTGCGAGATCGCGGTGTTGAAATTCAAGGCCGAAGTATCGTTCGCTACTTTCTTTATGGTCTTATGGAGAAGCTTCTCGAGATCGGCGTTCATAGGTTCGTCGACGATCGGACGCTCCGAGATGGCCCAGAGCCGCTCGAGGAAGCGCGACACGCCGACGAGTCCCGCTGTGGACCATGGCTTCGAGACTTCGAGCGGACCCATAAACATTTCGTACACGCGCATCGCATCGGCGCCGAAGCTCTCGACGATATCGTCGGGATTGATGACATTGCCTCGGCTCTTCGACATTTTCTGGTTGTCCTCGCCGAGGATCATGCCCTGGTTCACGAGGCGCATGAAGGGCTCATCGGTGTTCACAAGGCCAAGGTCGTAGAGAACCTTGTGCCAGAAGCGGCTGTAGAGGAGGTGGAGCACGGCATGCTCCGCGCCGCCGACATAGAGGTTGACGGGCATCCAGTAGTCTATCTTTTCTTGATCCGCGAAAGCGCCGCCGTTGTGCGGGTCGAGGTAGCGCAGGTAATACCAGCAGGAGCCGGCCCACTGGGGCATGGTGTTCGTTTCGCGCTTGGCGGGGCCGCCGCAGCGCGGGCAGGTAGTGTTCACCCACTCGGGAATGGCCGCGAGGGGGGATTCGCCGGTGCCTGTGGGGGCGTAGGACTTCACTTCGGGCAAGGTGAGGGGGAGGTCGGCCTCGGAGAGCGGGACTATGCCGCACGTTTCGCAGTGAACGACGGGAATAGGCTCGCCCCAGTAACGCTGGCGGCTGAAGAGCCAGTCGCGGAGCTTGTAGTTGATCGATTTTGTGCCGATGCCGCGCTCCTCGAGCCATGCGGTGATGCGCGCGATGGCTTCTTTGGTGGAAAGCCCATCGAACTGGCCCGAGTTGACGGCAAAACCATCCGCGTCGGTGCAGGTCTCGGGTTCGCGATCGAATGGCCCCGTCTCGCCAGGCGCGGCGACGACCTGGACGATGGGCAGGCCGAATTTCTTGGCAAAGTCCCAGTCGCGCGAGTCGTGCGCGGGCACGGCCATGATGGCGCCCGTGCCGTAGGAGATGAGCACGTAGTCGCTGATCCAAATGGGGATGCGCGCTCCGTTGACAGGGTTGATGGCGTACGCGCCGGTGAAGACGCCGGTCTTTTCTTTCGCGAGGTCGGTACGCTCGAGGTCGCTCTTGGCGGCCGCCTCGTCGATATAGCCCTGAACCGCCGCGCGCCGCGCCTCGGTGGTGATGCGCTCCACAAAAGGATGCTCGGGCGCGAGCACCATGTAGGTCGCTCCGAAAAGCGTGTCGGGGCGAGTCGTGTATATTTCTAATTGATCGCCTTCGGCGCTTGAGCTCGCGGAATCGGCCGCCGCCGATTCTGAACCTTCGCGCGGCGCAATTGCGAATCGCACCGAAGCGCCTTCCGAACGGCCGATCCAGTTGCGCTGCATGAGCTTGATGGGCTCGGGCCAGTCGAGATTGTCGAGGTCGGCGAGGAGGCGCTCGGCATAGGCCGTGATCTTGAGCACCCATTGGCGAATCCGCTTGCGCACCACTTTCGTGCCGCAGCGGTCGCAGTGGCCGTCCTTGACCTCTTCGTTCGCGAGTCCTGTCTTGCAAGAGGGGCACCAGTTGATAGGCATCTCCGCTTCGTAGGCGAGACCTTTCTTGAAGAGCTGGAGGAAGATCCACTGCGTCCACTTGTAATATTCGGAATCGCACGTCGTCACTTCGCGCGACCAGTCGTAAGAAAAGCCGAGCGACTTTATCTGCTGGCGGAAGCGGTTAATGTTCGTGTAGGTAGTTACGGCAGGGTGCGTGCCGGTCTGGATCGCGTAGTTCTCGGCCGGAAGCCCAAAGGCGTCGAAGCCCATCGGGTGCAGCACGTTGTAGCCGTTCATGCGCAGGTAGCGGCAGTAGATGTCGGTGGCGGTGTAGCCCTCGGGGTGGCCGACGTGCAAGCCCGCTCCCGATGGATAGGGAAACATATCGAGCACATAGCGGCGCTTGTCTTTGGGGAAGCGCTCATCTTCGACGGCGCGGAAAGTCTGCTCGTCCTCCCAGCGCTGCTGCCACTTCTTCTCGATGTCACTGAACGGATACTTCGCCATTATCTAACTCCCGGTGCGATCGATTCCATGTATGAGAATGAAATAATGCCAAAGATACTACCCGAGAGGCTTTCGGATGGCAAGAGCCGCGCAGGCGAGAATGAGGCCGAGCCCGACAGGCCATGTCGGGATTTTCCGTTCGTTGAGGATGGAGGACGGGATGGGGGCGCGGGGGTCGCCGTCGACAGAAATGCCGGCCTGGAGGGCGAGGCCCTTGATGTTGAGAATGTGGATGACGGGCACGCCCGCCGCGAGGTAGTGGCCCAGGAGGCCGCCATAGATCGCGCCACCATTGGGCGTGGCGCGTGCGAAGGCGCCATCGCGTGCACGCTGCTGCTGCTGCTGCTGCTGCGGTCGCGGCGGCTGCGGGCGGATGAGGCCCGGCTTCAGTGTGAGCGAGGCCGAATCGGAGCCAAAATTGATGTCGGCGCCCCCGATATTGATGAAGGCCGCGATAGGCGCCGCGCGCTCGTATACCGCGAGGTGGGCGGCGAACGAGGCCTCGTAATCGCTTCCGCCAACAAAGGGAATGTTAAGGCGCGCGGCGAGCGAGCGCGCGTAGCGGGCCAGGTCATCGCTC
>JAKALZ010000193.1 GCA_021813065.1 bacterium | reverse complement strand
CGGGGCATTCATTATCGCGAACATCATGACGATGGTGGTGCTCGAGCGCCGAAGGGAAACCGGCATTCTCATGGCGATGGGCATGCGGCCCGGGAACGTCATGGGCTCGTTTCTCCTGGAGGGAACCATGCTGGGACTCGGCGGTTCGCTCCTTGGAACGATCGCGGGAGAGCTTTTCAACCTGGCGCTCTCAAAGCGCGGCCTCGATCTCTCGAGCAGTCTCGCGGGTTTCTCATGGCCGCTCGACAACATCATCAAGCCGACCATTTCACTTTCGGGCGTGCTGATCGGTGTCAGTTTCTGCACGATCGCGGCGGCCATGATGTCGATCCTTCCCGCCTGGCGCGCCTCGCGGATGGAGGTCGTCGACTCGCTCAAAGCTGTTCAGTGAGGAAAACGACATGAATTCAATAGTTGGAAAGAAACGAATCGTCATATCCTTGATCTTGGTCGCCGCGCTCGCGGTTTCGGCGATCAGCGCGCAGACAGCCTCAGGTGGAAGCGGCGAGTCCGGAACCGCGTCATCGACACCCGCGGCAGATGCCGGCCACCCGCCATCGCAGGCCACGCAGGCCGCGCTCGCCCTGCTCGATGCGGTTGACACCGCCCAGCGTTACTCGAGCATCTCCTACATAGGCGCCATGGAGATCACGCAGGGCTCGCGTGTCCTCAAGAAACAGTACAGCGCATACGCGCGCGGTTCGGACCACGTCCTCCTTGAGTTCACCAATCCCGAAGATCGGGGAGTTCGCATGCTGCGCCTCGGCGCCTCGATCTGGATGTACTTTCCCTCTGAAGGCGACACGATCCGCATTTCCGGCAGCCTCATGCGTCAGGGCCTCATGGGCTCGAATCTGAGCTACGAGGAAGTCGCCGAAGGCGAGAGTCTGCGCTCAACGTACAGCGCTGAGATTTTAAGAGAAGAGAATCTCGATGGTCAGCCCTGCGCTGTGCTCAAGCTCACCTCGTCGAAAAACGACATTTCGTACCCAATGCGCATTCTCTGGGTGGACGCCGCAAGGAAAGTACCGCTTAAAATAGAACTCAACGCGCGATCTGGTCTCCTCATGAAGACCATCTATGTGCGCGATCTGCGGATGGTCAGCGGCCGTACCCTGCCCGCGACCATCGAAATCGTCGACGCGCTTAAAAAGAACTCGAAAACGCTTTTCAGCATGTCTAGCATCAAACTCGACATCACGCTTCCCGACAGCATGTTCACGATGCGGGCGCTGACGAAATGAAAGGTGTGTCGACGAGGCTTGCCGCGATGCGCGCAAAGCTCTTCGGTTGCGTGGCGATCTTAGGAATATATTCGGCCTCACCTGCCATGGCGCAAGCCGTCTCAGACCTTATCCTCACTTCCACCTCGAATGTGTCATTCGGTGTCGCCGCGCCTGGGGAAAGCGCCCGATTGGGAGCGGACGAGCAGCTCGATCTGAGCGGGCGCGCGCGGGTCGGCCCCGTAAGGCTCTCGGCTCTGCTTTCGACGGACCTTTCGGCCGGCTTAGGCGCCACCGCGCGCTGGTCTAGCTACAGCGCGGTTCAAACCCTCCGTTGGAGTTGGCCATCGTGGCCAGGTACCGCAGCTGGCGCGGCGGCAGCGGCGGATTTTCGCGCGGCTGGGGTGGCTACTGGCGCGATTGCGGGGACAGCGGCTGGCGCGTTGGCTACTGGCGCGATTGCGGGGACAGCGGCTATCGCGGCGGCTCCCGATTTTCTTGCCGCCCTCGAGGTCAAGGAGCTGGCCGCTTCGGTTTCCGGGGAGCTCGCGGGCCTCGGACTGGGGTTCAAGGCAGAACTGGGGAAATTCCCCCTGAAGTGGGGGGTTGGTAAGGCTTTTCGGCCCTCCGATATCTTCAGGACCATGGACTACTCCACCCTGATCCCCCAGGCCGGCGGAACGCCCGCGGCGCGGCTGTCGACCTTTCCGTCGGCGCTGAGCAAAGTGGAGGCGGTGGCGGCCGTCGATGGGCAGGGGACGATCGCCGCGGGCGCGCGCTACCTCACATCGATCAGCGACAGTGGAGCTTTCGCCGTGAGTGCCGGTTGGCGCCGTGCTCCGGGCGCCTCCGACGAGCTCTCCGCTTCGCTCGAAGGTCAGCTCGATATCGGCATATTCTCGCCTTACGCTGAAATTTCCGCGCGATGCACCGCCTCAGCGAGCTACCTTTACGCTATGTTCGGCAACGGTGTCGCCTTTGGCCCCCTCAGCCTCTACACCGAGGGGCAGGGTACGGTCGGCCTCTCAGCCACAGACCTCAGATTCTTCAGTCTTGCTACCTGGAAACTCTCCGACCTCACGAGCATCTCTATTCCACTATTTTGGTTCAACGACACGCGCACCGCGTCGGGAGGCTTTTTCGCGAGCCTCGAAGGCATCTTCGGCGGCAGACTCAGCGTTGCGGCGAGCGGCGCTTTATTGTGCGCGCGCTCACCTTTAATAGGAGCCTGGAACCTGAGCGCCGCCTGGGCGCGAAGTCTCTCAGCCTCGCAAAGTCTTTCAACCTATTGAAACGAATTGCAACATACAGCATTATTCCTCAATCTATCGAGGAGGAAATCGTGTACAAGCCCGTTGACCCCAAGGTCAACTTCCCCCAGCAGGAAGAATCGATTGTCAAATTCTGGAAAGACCAAAATGTGTTCGAAAAATCCATTTCGCAGAGGGAAGGCTCGCCGGAGTTTGTATTCTACGATGGCCCCCCCTTCGCCACGGGACTTCCGCACTTCGGCCACTTTGTTCCAGGCACGATCAAGGACATTTTCCCTCGATACAAGACGATGCGCGGCTACCGCGTCGAACGGCGCTTCGGCTGGGACTGCCACGGCCTGCCCGTCGAGAACCTCATCGAGAAGGAACTCGGTCTCAACTCAAAAACAGATATAGAGAAATATGGCGTCGCCGAGTTCAATGAGGCATGCCGTGCCGCGGTGCTCCGGTACGTCAAAGAGTGGCGCCAGATCATCACGCGCCTCGGGCGCTGGGTCGACTTCGACCACGACTACAAGACGATGGATCCGGACTACATGGAGTCGATCTGGTGGGTCATCAAGTCGCTCTGGGACCGAGGGCTCATTTACGAAGGTCACTACATCCTGCCCTACTGCCCCCGCTGTTCCACGGTGCTCTCAAACCACGAACTCTCACTCGGCGGCTACCGCGATGTTCACGACCCCGCGATTTCAGTGCGCTTCAAAATCACGGAAGCGCCAGCCGCATCGACCGATCCCGATCTCGCCTCGCTCACGGACGGTTCGACCTACTTTGTCGCCTGGACCACCACGCCATGGACCCTTCCCTCAAATCTTGCCCTCGCCCTCGGCCCTGATATCGACTATGTCTGCGTCGTCGACGGTAATGAGCGCTACATTCTCGCCGAGCCGCGCCTCAGCGCATACTATAAGAATCCAGAATCTCTCCAGATCGCCTGGAAGAAAAAAGGCAGCGAGCTCGCGGGCATCCACTACGAACCGCTCTTCCCCTACTTCGCGTCGCTCAGCGAGAAGGGCGCCTTCGTTACGGTACTCGGCAACCACGTCACCACCGAGGATGGCTCGGGCATCGTGCACACCGCGCCTGGATTCGGCGAGGACGACTACGAGGTACTGCGCGGCACAGGCATTCCCACCGTGTGCCCCATCGATGCCGAGTGCAAGTTCACCGACGAAGTTCCTGATTACAAAGGCATCTTCGTCAAAGACAGCGACAAGGCGATCATGGAACGCCTCAAGAGCGAAGGAAAACTCATCAAGCGCGACCAGATCCTGCACGCGTATCCGCACTGCTGGCGTTGCGGCAGCCCCCTTATCTACCGCGCGATCTCGAGCTGGTTCGTAAAGATCGAACCAGTCAAGGCGCCCATGCTCCGCGCGAACAAGAGCGTGTACTGGGTTCCCTCCCACATCAGAGACGGGCGCTTTGGCAAGTGGCTCGAGAACGCCCGCGACTGGGCAATCAGCCGCAACCGGTACTGGGGCAACCCGCTTCCAATCTGGAAGTGCGACGACTGCGGCAAAACCGTCTGCGTCGGCTCCCGCGAAGAGCTCGCGGCACTCGGCGGCGATGTGCCCGAAGACCTCCACAAGCACTTCATCGACAAGGTCACCCTGCCCTGCTCCTGCGGCGGCACCATGCACCGCATTCCCGAAGTGCTCGACTGCTGGTTCGAGTCGGGATCGATGCCCTACGCGCAGAATCACTATCCTTTTGAGAACAAGGAGAAGTTCGAGGCGCACTTCCCCGCCGATTTCATCTGCGAGGGTCTCGATCAGACACGCGGCTGGTTCTACACCCTGACTGTGCTCGCC
>JAKALZ010000192.1 GCA_021813065.1 bacterium | reverse complement strand
CCGCGGCGGGCATTCAGGGTTTTGTCGAGCCGCTCGGTTTTGGCATTTCATCGCTCGACTCCGCGGAAACGGCACTCAAGGCTATCGGCGAAAGCGGAGCTTCGTGCTATCGTGTCCTCATCGACACGTTCCACAGCTACCTTGGGCCGGACAAATCCGATTTCGCGACAGCGCCATCGACGATCAAGAATCTTGGCCTCGTCCACATTTCTGGCGTGGAAGAAAAAATCTCCAAAGCAGCATTCTCGGACGCGCACCGCGTGCTGTGCGGCCCGAAGGATGTCATGAAGAGCGCAGAGCTCGTGAACCGAATTGAGAAGGCTGGCTACAGGGGATATTACTCCTTCGAGCCATTCTCAAGCGCGGTGCAGGCCATGGGAAAACAAGAGCTTGCCCAGGCGCTCCGTGCGAGCATCGAGTATGTGGCGCGCGCATAGCGCAGATCCTGCCGGGCGCACCGCGGCGCGGCCGTGCCGCGGCCCGCGCGCATAGCTGAAATTCCAGTATTCAGGAGGAATACATATGGCGAATAAAATCAATGTCGGCGTCATCGGCGCCGGACGGATCGGAAAGATCCACATCTCGAACATCGTGTACTACATGCCGGAAGCAAGGGTAAAGACCGTTGCGGACGCGAACCTCACCCCGGAAATCGAGGCATGGGCGAAGGGGCTCGGCATCGCGAACGTCAGCAAAAACGCGGACGACATTCTGCGCGACCCCGAAATTACGGTAGTACTCATCTGCTCGTCCACCGACACGCACGCCGATTACATCGTCAAGGCGGCGCGCGCCGGCAAGAACATTTTCTGCGAGAAGCCTGTCGACCTGACCGTCGAAAAAGTCAAAGCGGCCCTCGCCGAAGTCAAGAAAGCGGGCATCCGCCTGCAGATCGGCTTCAACCGACGCTTCGACCACAACTTCGCGCACATCCGCGAACTCGCCACTGCAGGCTCCCTCGGACAGGTGCAGCTCGTCAAGATCACCTCGCGCGACCCCGCGCCCCCTCCCCTCGCGTATGTGAAGGTTTCGGGCGGCATTTTCCTCGACATGACCATCCACGACTTCGATATGGCGCGCTTCCAGGCGGGCAGCGAGGTTGAGGAAGTGTTCGCCGCGGGCGCCGTGCTCGTCGATCCGGAAATCGGCAAAGCCGGCGATGTCGACACCGCGATCATCACCCTCAAGTTCGCGAACGGCGCCCTCGGCGTCATCGACAATTCGCGCAAGGCGGTGTACGGCTACGACCAGCGCGTCGAGGTCTTCGGCTCAGGCGGCGCTGCGGCGACCGAAAACGACGCCCCGTCGCAAGTGCGCCTGTCTGACGGAAGCGGCGTCCATGCCGACAAGCCCCTCTACTTCTTCCTCGAGCGCTACAAGGACGCCTTCGTCGCCGAGATGAAAGCATTCTTCCAGGCGATCGCCGCGGGCACCGAGACACCGGTTACCGGCAACGACGGCCTCATGGACCTCGCGATCGGTCTCGCCGCCAAGAAATCGCTCGCGGAGCACCGCCCCGTCAAAGTCTCGGAAGTACTCTGAATTGACCATGATCGGTTTTCTGTCGGCGGGCGCGGCGATTCATTAAAGCGACGCCCTTCCAGCCCGCTGACAAGCACAATCGGCGCGCCTTCGCGGGCGCGCCAAGAAAAGAGGTTCCTATGGAAACGATTCGATTGACCGTCGGCCAGGCAATAGTGAAATTCCTCGACAACCAGTATGTGGAATTCGACGGAAAAGTCGAGAAATTCGTTGGAGGCGCAATCGGCATTTTCGGGCACGGCGTGGTGGTCGGTCTCGGCGAGGCGCTCGCCGCGCCAGGCCACGGCATCCGCTTCATGCAAGCCAAGAATGAGCAAGGCGCGGGACATGTAGCGATCGGCTACGCGAAACAAAACAACCGCCGCAAGATCATGGCGGTGACAAGCTCGATCGGACCCGGCGCCCTCAACATGGTCACCGCCGCTGGAACCGCCACTGTCAACCACATCCCCGTGCTCTTCCTGCCCGGCGACGTGTTCGCCGACCGCCAGCCCGACCCTGTTCTGCAGCAGCTCGAAGTGCCTTACGACTACACCATGAGCGCGAACGACGCCTTCCGGCCGGTGAGCCGCTACTTCGACCGCATTACCAGGCCTGAGCAGGTCATGACCGCGTTCCTGCACGCGATGAGCGTCCTCACCGACCCCGCCCAGGGCGGCGCGGTGACCATCGCCCTCCCCCAAGATGTCCAGGGCATCGCCCACGACTACCCCGCGGAATTCTTCGAAAGGCGCGTCCACCACATCGAGCGCCGGCCTCCGACCAGCGCCCAAGTGTCGCGCGTCGTTGAACTCCTCAAAGCTTCGAAAAAACCCTACATTATCTGCGGCGGCGGCGTGCGGTACTCAGAAGCCGGACGCACGCTCGCTGATTTCTGCAAAAAATTCGAAATCCCCTTTGGTGAAACGCAGGCGGGCAAAGGCTCCATTACCTGGGACCACCCCTGCAACCTCTCCGGCATCGGC
Organism: bacterium; assembly: GCA_021813065.1. Classification (GTDB taxonomy): domain Bacteria; phylum Spirochaetota; class Spirochaetia; order Treponematales; family Rectinemataceae; genus Rectinema. Next base: position 1,878 of record JAKALZ010000192.1, on the reverse strand, counting down.
GTCACCGGCAGCCTCGCGGCGAATACGCTCGCGAAAGAGGCCGACCTCGTGATCGGCGTGGGTACGCGCTTCGGCGACTTCACGACCTGCTCGAAGTGGCTCTTCCAGAACCCGAACGCCAAAGTCGCCGCGATCAACGTGGCGACTTTCGACGCGTACAAGATGAATGCCGAGCCGATCATCGCGGACGCGAAGCTCACGCTGCAGGCGGTGTCGCGCGCCTTGAGCCTGGCGGGATACCGCGCGGGCTGGGGCGAGGCGATCGCACGCGCGAGAGCGGAGTGGGCGCGCGAGGTCGACGCGCTCTACACGCAGGAAGACCCTATGGGGCTCAGCCAGATCCGCGTGATCGGCGAGCTCAACGATCAGCTGTTGCCCAAAAATGCGATCGTCGTGTCCGGCTCGGGCTCGATTCCGAGCGACATGCAGCGCACCTGGCGCACGCGCCTAACGGGGACGTACCACATGGAGTACGGCTTCTCCTGCATGGGCTACGAGATCGCCGCCACGCTCGGCGCGAAACTCGCCGAGCCCGAGCGCGAGTGCGTGGCGATCGTGGGCGATGGCGCCTACACAATGCTCCACACGGAACTCCTCACCGCGGTTCAGGAAGGAAAGAAGATCATCGTCGTTGTGTGCGACAACTCGGGCTTCCAGTGCATCGACAATCTCCAGCACAATCAGGGCATCGCGCACTTCGCGAACGAGTGGAGGGCGAGGGATCCAGAAACCGGTCTTCTGACCGGCGACCAGGTGCTGGTCGACTTCGCGAAGAACGCGGAGAGCTGGGGCGCGCTCGGCCTCAAAGCGCGTACGGTCGAAGAGCTGCGCAAGGCCGTTCGCCGCGCGCTGCGCGCCAAAAAACCCGTGGTAATCCACGCTCGCGTGTCGCCCAAGTCGATGACCAGCGGCTATGAGTCGTGGTGGCGCGTTGGCACCGCCGAAGTTTCGAGCAATCCCGATGTCGTGGCGGCCGCCAAAGAGATCAAGGAAGAGCTGGCCAAAGCCCGTAAGTTCTAGGAAGCATATTCTGAGGAGGTTGTATGGAACATAAGATTCGATTGGCCATCGCGCCCATCGGCTGGACCAATGACGATATGCCGGAACTCGGCGGCGAAATTCCCTTCGAACAGTGCGTGTCCGAAATGGCGCTCGCGGGTTTCGAGGGGAGCGAAGTCGGCAACAAGTACCCGCGCGACCCCGCCACGCTCAACAAGGCGCTCAAGATGCGCGGGCTCACGATCTGCAACGCGTGGTTCTCTTCGTTTTTAACGACGAAACCGCTCGCGGAAGTGGAGAAGGACTTTGTAGCGCAGTGCGATTTCCTGTATGCGGTGGGTGCGCGGGTAATCGGCGCGGCAGAGCAGGGAAATTCCATCCAGGGAAAACCGCTGCCCGTGTTCGACGCGAAGCCGAGGTTTACGGCTGAAGAGTGGAAACGCGTCACCGAAGGCCTCAACCACCTCGGCGCGGTCGCGAAGAAAAAGGGCATGCAGCTCGTGTACCATCACCATATGGGCACCGGCATCCAGACCACCGAGGAGATCGACCGCTTCATGGAGATGACTGACCCCGAGCTCGTGGGTCTCCTCTACGACACCGGCCACCTCGTGTTCTCGGGCGAGGATCACCTCGCGATACTTAAAAAGTATATCGGGCGCATCAAACACGTGCACCTCAAGAACATCCGCTTCGACATGCTGGAGAGAGCGAAGAAGGAGAGGTGGAGCTTCCTGCAGGCTGTCCGCAACGGCACCTTCACGGTGCCGGGCGACGGCGGCATGGACTTCACCCCCGTGTTCGAGACGATCAAAGGCGCCGGATACAAGGGCTGGTGGGTGGTCGAGGCCGAGCAGGATCCCGCCAAGGCGAACCCGC
>JAKALZ010000191.1 GCA_021813065.1 bacterium | reverse complement strand
TCCACGATATTCGCGAGGCCGCCCTTCTTGTTGCCCGGCGCAGGGTTGGCGGAGCGGTCGGCCCCGCCGCGCGCGAGGTACTCGTCGTACCAGCGCATCTCTCGGACCAATGCGGCGGCCACGCCAGGGGAAGCCGCGCGCGGCGCCAAGAGCTGAACCGCGTCTCTCACCTCCGTAACCTCAGAGAACATCACGGTCGCGCCTGCGCGCACCAGCATGTCCGACGCGTACCCGATTGCCGGGTTCGCCGTCACGCCAGAGAACGCGTCCGAGCCGCCGCACTGCAGACCCACCACGAGTTCCGACAGCGGACAGGGTTCGCGGCGGCGCGCTTCGAGCACCTCGAGGCGCGCTTCTGCCGCGCGCATGATCTCCTCGATCATCGCGTGAAAGCCCGCCAGCTCCTGGAGCCGAATGATGGTGGGTCCACGCGCGGGAGCCGCTGAGGTGGCAGCGTGCGGTGCCTTTGGACTCGGCAAAAGGGGAGCGCGCGGCAGTTCCGCCGGCACAATTCGTTCGGGCTGGAGCTTCTCGCAGCCCAAACCAACGATAAGCGGCATTCCGCCGAAGTTCGGATGCGACGCGAGGTTGCGGATCGTGCGAATGGGTATCACCGCGTCCGGGGCCCCGATCGCGACGCCGCAGCCGTAGCCGTGGTTGAGAGCCACCACGCCGTCGACGTGAGGGAATCGCGGCAGAAGCTCCTGCTCGATCCGGCGCGCCGCGACATTGAGCACTCCGGCGACGCACTGCACGCTCGGTACGAGACCGAGAATATTCTTGGACCCGACTGTGCCGTCCGGATTGCGGTAACCATCGAAGGTCGCCACGCGATCCGCAGTGGCGCGCGCGGCTGGTGCGGTCTCGGAGCGTACCGCCGCGCTTTCCGGCATTGAAGCTGCTGACGCTTCAGAAACCTTGGCTTGCGCGTCCGCGAGCACCTCGTCGAGGTCGGGCGCTTTCGGAAGCATCACCGATGACTCTTCGATCCAACTCCCCTTCGGAAGGTCGCGCGTCGCATAGCCGATCACCTCCCCGTAGCGGACAATGGGTTCTCCTTTGCCGATATCGCGAAGCGCGGTTTTGTGCCCTTGAGGAACCGCGTCGACAAGCGTCAAACCATCTAAAAACACCGTTCCCGCGGGAAGCCCTCCCTCGTTGACGATAATCGCGACGTTGTCCGTCTCATTCACTTTGATGTATCGGGGCTTATGTGCCCCGCGCCTTGTTTGATTCATGCTTTTACCTCTGTTCCGCTCGAAATCTGAACCGCTCAATGACCGACGAGCGCTCCCCACGCAACCGAAAAAATCACACCGATGAAGAAAAAAGCAATGCTGTACTTGCCGTTCCACCGGACCGAAATCTGCGATGCCTTCGCGCCCGTATAGCGCGCGATGCTCATGATGATGCCCGCAAAGGGCGTGATCATATAAGCCGCCGCGCCGCCCACCGCCAGACTGAGCGCGATGCTCAATAGCGGCAGTGGCATCGGCGTCGCCGCGAGTATCTTTCCGAAGAGCACGATGGTGATGAATGGGTGCAATCCGATCACGGAGAGCAAAATCATGATGAGCGGCAGCACGGCGACGGAAAAGATCCCAAGCCAGCCCGCCGCGGCCTGAATCGAGGGAGAAATGAGTTTAAGGATGCCGGAAGACTCAAGCGCGCCTGAAAAAATGCCCATCGCGACAAAGAAAGGTCCCATGTCGCGGACTTTGAGGAGTCCGTCATCCCAGTACTCGCGCGCGGCTGCGGCGAAGGCGGTTTTGTCGAATACGAGTATTGTCCAGATGATGGTTACGATGATTCCGGCGAGCATGATGCGCGTGTACGCTTGCCCGACGCCAATCTTTTCGAGCGCCAGCACGATGCCCACAATCGATATCGCAACGATGATTACCTCGAGAAGGGCGCGGTCTTCGCGCGAAATGAGCCGGCGTGATTGTGCGCGGGCGGCGCGCGCAGCACTCTTGTCTGTCGCGGGCGCATTTCGCAGCACGCCTCCCTTCCAGGTTTCCATCCAGTAGGTGAGCCCGAAACCTATGAGCGCGAGCACAATTCCCGGCAGCAGGAGCGCGGACCACGCCACTCCCGTCGCCTGCACCACGAGGTAGAGATTGATCGCGGGCGGCGCCCAAAGCGCGGCCAGCACATACCCTCGACTCAGCGATACCGCGATGAAGCGATCCGCTTCTTCCTGCCGCATGCGCGAGTGGATGGTTTTTCCCATGAGACTGATCGAGAGCGGGATTGCGCCCATATTGAGAAAACTGGCGAGAAGATGGGGAATCACGTTTGAAAATACAAATAACGACCTGAGGGAGCGCACTCGGCGCTCGGCCCACTCGCAGATCGAGACGTCGTAGCGGCCCATCGACACCGGAATCGCGACGAGCTGCATCGCCACCATGATCGCCACGGTGTTGGTCATCGAGTTCCAGGCGGAAATCCACTGCGCGACAGGCTGTTTCGTCGCCAGCAGAATCGCCGCGCCCAGTGCGAGGAAAATGATCGTGGCTTTCTTGAAGCCCGAGCTTATCAGCGAAAGTCCTGGTATGAGCATCGCCGCCGACGCGAGGCTCATGAGCCAGCCCGGCGCGATCGCCCCGAGCATATTGAGAAGATGCATGAGCGCGAGGCAGATGGCCCCGAGCTTGAATATGGTCTTCAACATCGGTTTTGAGCCTCCGGCAACCGCGGCACGCGCCGGGTGGCGATAACATCGCTTCCCGTATCCGCGACATCCCGCACGACAAGCTGCCCCGCTTCCACAGGGGCGCGAAGCGTTACACCGCGCAGCTCGTCCATAACATCGGCGATGCGCGCTTTGGGCACCGGTTTTGTGACCCGCACGCTCACGAGGGGCATGCTTCCGTTCAGCACTTTAACGGATGTCGCGATAGTGCGCTGGGGATTCAGCACTTCCTGGCGCACATACTCAATGCCTCGCCGGCAGCCCATCCCCTCGGCAACCATATCATCCTCAAAGACCGAGCTCAAATCGGCCTCAATGACACATCCGCGCGGACAGATTATACAGGTAAATTCCTTCAGCATACGACACCTACATTCAAGGGCTCCTGCGGCGCAAGGTCGCGGACGCTGATGGGAAGGCGGATCATCTCGGCCGGGATCGCGCGGCGAAACTTGAGGGATTTGATCATTCTTTCACCTTGCCGCACTCGAAGTTCGCAATTTTTCATCGGTCTCCGCACGCGGAGCGAGAGCATGAAGTCGTCCTGACCGCTGATCCGCCGTGGAAGCACATAGCCAATCTCCTCATTTGCCCTAATTTCGAGCGAGCCCGGCGCGGGGAGCTTCCCATCGAGGTAGCGTACCACCGAATCCGCGAGCCGTTCAGCCTCGAGCGACACAAAATCGACAAGATCGTGAACCTGCAGCACGTTGCCTGCCGCGAAAATCCCCGGCACGCTGGTACGGAAATACTCATCGACTTCGGGACCCCTGGTGCGTGAATCGAGGGCGACGCCCGCCTCAAGCGAGAGCTCATTCTCTGGAATGAGTCCGACCGACAGGATGAGAGTGTCGCACGCAATGTCGAACTCTGTTCCCGGAACAGGCCGCTGAGCCTCATCGACGCGCGCCACCGTCACCGCCTTGAGCCGCGGCTGTCCCTTGATATTCACGACAGTGTGGCTCACGTGAAGCGGAATGTCATAACCGTCGAGGCACTGCGCCACATTGCGCGGAAGACCGCTCGGGTACGGCAGAAGCTCGAGCACAGCCTTCACCTTTGCGCCTTCCAGCGTGAGCCGCCGCGCCATGATCATCCCGATGTCGCCCGAGCCAAGAATGACCACTTCTTTGCCCACCATGAAGTTGTGGAGATTGATATATGCCTGCGCGACGCCCGCGGTATAGATGCCCGCAGGTCGCTCGCCGGGAATGGCGATAGCTCCGCGCGTGCGCTCTCTGCAACCCATCGCCAGAACCACGGCACCCGCTTCGAACTCAAGCAGACCATCTCTTGTCGCGGCGATGACATGCCGATCCGCATCGAGGTGGAGCACCGAGGCTTCGGTAATAGAAGGAACGCCGAGCGCATCTGCCTGATCGATAAAGCGCTGCGCGTACTCAGGGCCGCTGAGCGACTCGCCGAATCTCGTTAGACCGAATCCGTCGTGGATGCACTGGCGCAAAATGCCGCCGAGATGCTCTTCCCTCTCGAGAATGACAATGTCCCGCAAGCCCATTTGCCTGAGCATGATCGCTGCGGCGAGGCCCGCTGGCCCTCCCCCGATGATGACGACGTCTTTGTGCACGCTCATAAGTTCATTCCAGGACCATTCTCGAAATCATTCTTCTGGCCTCTTTCAAGGATGGATGCCCGTTTCAAAGCATTCGCGCGTTCATTCGCGCGCCT
>JAKALZ010000190.1 GCA_021813065.1 bacterium | reverse complement strand
GGCAGTTCCAAATTCCAATAAGGAGAGCCCTAACCATCTTTGGTTGGGGCTCATTTTTTATGACAGTTTTACTATTTTTGTCATATTGACACAAATCTGTCGCTGTGATTCACTTCAGTCATACTTTATCGAAAGGAGTTATTCGAATGTCCGTAGTGATCAGATCGATAGCTTCGTACATCGCGCCGATACGAGTCACCAACGATGAACTCGCCGCTAAAATGGACACGACCGACGAGTGGATTCGCTCGCACACCGGCATCGGGGCGCGGCACTTCGCGCCCGATGGAGTTCAGACGAGCGACATGGCCGCGAGCGCCGCGAAGAGCGCGCTCGAGAAAGCAAAAATAAGCCCGCACGATATCGACTATATCATTGTGGCAACCGCCACGCCCGACTTTTTTGGCTTCCCCGCCACCGCCTGTATTGTGCAGGATAAACTTGGCGCGTATGGCGCGGCCGCGTTCGACGTGGTCGCGGGATGCTCCGGCTTTATCTACGCGCTCAACGTAGCGTCGAGCATGCTCGAGTCTTCGCACGGCAGGAACGCGCTCGTCATCGGCGCTGATGGTCTCAGCAGAATCACGAACTGGGATGATCGAGCGACTGCCGTGCTGTTTGGCGACGGAGCGGGCGCCGCGGTGCTTTCGCGCATCGACGAGGGGGCGCGAGGGTGCCTGTCGTTTATTCTCGGGGCCGATGGTGGCGGCGCGAAAGATCTCTACCTTGTGCAGGCTGAGCGCTCGAGCGCCTATGATCGTCAGGCGCCTATGGTGCCTGTCATTTCAATGAATGGGAAGAAAGTGTACGACTTCGCGGTAAAATCCATTACTGTGGCGATCGAGCGCCTCTTGCATAAAACCGTGTACCGCCTCGAGGATTTTTCGTGGATCGTGCCGCACCAAGCAAACGCCCGCATTGTCCAAGCCGCCGCTAAGCGCTTTTCAATCCCACAGGAAAAAATTTACATGAATATCGAAGAATTCGCGAACACCTCAGCCGCGAGCATCCCGATCGCGCTCGCCGAAATGTCGGAGAAGGGGCTTCTCAAGGCAAATGACCTCGTGATGCTCGTTGGATTTGGTGCCGGCCTCACCTACGGCGCCGCGGTAATTCGCTGGTAAAGCGCGCTATTGCCGCGCATGAGCGTAATATCGCATACTGAAAGTCCGAGCGGTGGCGCACATCGCGCGACCCGCTCCACGCAAGGAGAAAATAATCATGCACAAAGAAGTCGCGGTGACTGGACTTGGAATCGTGAGCCCGATCGGCGTGTCGATCGAGGAGTTCTGGAACAACTGCACGAGCGGCGTGAGCGGCATTGGACCGATTACGCATTTCGATCCGGCGAATGTCGAGAGCAAAATCGCAGCTGAGGTGAAGAACTTCGACGCGTCGCGGTGGATGGATCGCAAGGACGCGCGCAAGATGGCCCTCTTCTCTCAATATGCGGTAGCTGCGGCGGTGCAGGCGTGGAACAACGCGGGAATGCCCGAAGATCTCTCGAACCTCTCCGAAGGCGACAGGCAGGTTTTCGACGCCGATCGCATCGCGGTGGTCGTGGGCAACGGCATCGGTGGATTTGAAGTTCTTATGGAATCCCACGCGAAAATGATCCACGATGGCGCGGACCGCATACCGCCGATGACCATCCCCCTCATGATCGCCAATGAGGCTTCGGCGAACATCGCCATACACTTCGGCATCCACGGGCCAGCCTTCACCCAGGTAACTGCATGCGCCTCGGGCACCGACGCGCTGGGGCAGGCACTCGACCTTATCCGCGCGGGCCGCGCTGATATCGTGATCGCGGGAGGCACCGAAGCTGCTATAACAGAGTTTTCCACGGGCGCCTTCTGCAGGTTGAAGGCTCTCTCCACGTCCTACAACGACAGGCCGGAGCTTGCCTCGCGGCCCTTCGATCGAGACAGAGACGGTTTTGTGATGGGTGAGGGGGCGGGCATTCTGGTGTTAGAGAGCCTGGAACACGCCCGCGCGCGAGGAGCGAAAATACACGCGCTTTTCGCGGGGTATGGCTCGAGCTGCGACGCGTATCATCTCACTGCACCGCAGCCTGAAGGCATCTTTGGCGCGAAGGCAATCGAGCTTGCGCTTAAAGATGCGAAGATTGAGCCGCGCGAGATCGGCTACTACAACGCCCACGGCACGGGCACCGAGCTCAACGATCCCATGGAAACGCGCATGCTCAAGACGGCTTTCGGACCTCTCGCGAGCAAGCTCAAAATCAGTTCGACCAAGAGCATGACAGGCCACTGCATCGCGGCGGCTGGCGCCATAGAGGCAATCGTGTGTGTCAAGGCGATCGAGACGAGCACCCTTCCCCCCACCATCCACCTGGACAACCCCGACATCGAGCAGGGCTGTGACCTCGACTACATACCGAATCACGCCCAGCACGTACGCGTGAATGCCGCGATGTCCGCGAGCCTCGGCTTCGGAGGCCACAACGGCGTCGTCATCTTCAAGGCGTACGGCGCATAAGCCAGTTGCAAGGTTTGCGGCATAGTACTAAAATTGCTGATATTTTGCATCAATTGCATAAAACCGGTGAAGAAAGGCGACCGTATATGGAAAATATAGAACAATATCTCCCTCACAGACCTCCATTTCTCTTTGTGGATGATGTGGTGATTGAACATGACACTATCAAGGCCACCCACGCGTTCTCGGCGGACGATTGGTTCTTTAAGGGACACTTTCCCGCATTTCCTATTGTACCGGGCGTGCTCCTCGTCGAGAGCATGGCGCAGGCCGGAGGAGTGGGCGCCAAGCTCATGGGTGTGTATCCCAAAAGCCTCTTCATGTTCGCGAAGATCAAAGAGGCCCGTTTCAAACAGCCAGTGCGCCCGGGGGATGTCTTCACCATGGAGATCAACAATCTGAGAGCCTCTTCAATGGTCCTTCATCAGAGAGGCATAGGAAAGGTCGGCGACACGGTCGTTGTCGAGGCTGAGTGGATGAGTATCGCCTCAGGAGTACCTGAATGATGATAAAACCGATGGTTCGGAACAATATCTGCATCAACGCGCATCCAGAAGGCTGCGCGACCGAGGTGCGGCTTCAAGCTCAAAGAGTGAAGAATTTCCGCGAGCACCTAAAAAATTCAGGCGGGAATGGCACAACCGCTCCCAAACCGCTGCGCGTACTGGTGATCGGCTGTTCGACGGGGTATGGCTTGGCATCGCGCCTCACCGCCGCGTTCGGCTACGGCGCCGAAACAGTCGGCTTCTCCTACGAAAAGGAGCCTTCGGCGAGTAAATCCGCCACACCCGGATGGTACTTCAACCGCGAGTTCGACAGACTCGCCGCCGCCGAAGGGCTCTTCTCGGCAACCTTCTCCGAAATCGACGCATTCTCTCACGCCGCGAAGCAGAAGGCGATCGAAATCGCGAAAGCGCGCGGTTTTGTATACGATCTCGTCATCTACTCGCTCGCGAGCCCCATCCGCGTGGACCCAGACTCCGGAACAATGTATCGTTCTGTGCTTAAGCCAATCGGCAGGCTGTATGCGGGGCGCACACTCGACGTGTTCACAGGTAAAATTTCCGAAGCAAGCATCCAGCCCGCGACCGATGAGGAGATCGCCGATACAGTGAAAGTAATGGGCGGCGAAGACTGGCAGCTGTGGATCGAGGCGCTGGACAAGGCCAACGTGCTTGCGCCGAGCGCGATTACCCTCGCTTACTCCTATATCGGTCCCTCGTTCTCCTGGCCCATTTACCGTGATGGCACAATCGGCCAGGCGAAACTTCACCTTGAAAAAACCGCCCAAAATCTCACCGCGAAATTTCAACCCAAGAATGGCCTCAAGGCCTATGTTTCGATCAACAAAGCGGTCGTGACGCGCGCCAGCGCTGTCATCCCCGTTATTCCTCTCTATATCTCTACCCTCTTCAAGGTGATGAAAGAGCGCAACATCCATGAGGATTGCGTCGACCAGATGATCAGGCTCTTCTCCGAGCGCCTCTACATGAAAGGTATCTCCAAGATACCAACCGACGCTGAAAGCCGCATACGAATCGACGACCTTGAGATGGGAAGCTCAGTGCAGAGCGAAGTGAGCGCGCGGCTCGCGAGCGTCGATGAGACGAACCTTTCCGCGCTCTCGGATCCTGCGGGTTTTAAGAGCGATTTTCTTAGGGCGCACGGATTTGAAGTTCCGGGAGTCGACTACGAACGAGAGGTTGTCAGCTTCGAATGAATCTCTGCATTCTCGATTCTGGGGAATCTCGGCAGCGGCTCTCGCTGGACGACCGTCGTGTCCGGCACATCCTCGGTGTGCTGAAAAAGGACGTCGGGGATCGCTTCAAAGCGGGCAGCCCCGAGGGACTCCTCGGCTGGGCAACCTTGGAATCGAGAACAGATGACGCGAT
>JAKALZ010000189.1 GCA_021813065.1 bacterium | reverse complement strand
TGTGGTTGAGATCGTCAAAAGCGAACTCGAAGAAGAAAAAGCCAAGCAAAAGGTTCACTACCGCAAGCGCAAGGCCCTGGTGAAGCGTGTCTCTGAAGTGGCCTGGAAAGCCATAGAGCGCACAGGCGGCAGTCATAAGGACGTAATCATGGCTATCAATAAACGCATCAAGAAAGCTCTTGCAGGGGCTTATGGGTACGCGATCAGCCGTGAACGATACACAGACGATGATTTTGACATGGCCTACCGTGTGGTCGCTGTGTGCGAGAAGGAGGCAATACTTCGAAGGGTTGCGAAGAAACTCTTGCCAAACTTCTCTTCCATCTCCGAGACGGCGGCGACCAGAACGGAGCCTACAAACAGTCCTCCGAGCGAGGAGCACTACCTCATATTGTTTGAAGAAAAACACCTACGAGGTCAGTTGTCAGTGAAACTGCTCTCGGCTGGCGATGTGCGTACCCTCTACATCATGGCTGTTGTGATTGGTATGGCCCCGAAAGGGACGCTGATCCTCGAAGAAATTGAGAACGGAATCCATCAAAAGAGAATAGAGGAAATAATGGAACACCTCCGCCACCTCTCACACGTCAAGGAGATTCAGATTATCTTCACTACTCATAGTGAACGCGTGATCAATCGCCTTGCGCCGCAGGAAGTATTGTATGTTGAGAAAGACCTAGCGAAAGGAACCTCGCTAAAAGCATTGAGTGAGGTGGGGGAGCTCTCATACATTCAAGAGGTACTCAATAAGGGCGGGAAATTAAGTGACCTTCTTAGCGTAAATCTTGGGAAATAATCCAAGACCGTGACTCTGTATGCGAATCGCAATACTTGCAGAGAGTGATTACGACACACCAATTCTCCAGGAGTTGACCCAAAAGGTCGCAGCCACAATACAGCCCCCCATTGACGTTGAGTTTCTTGCCGCGTATGAGACGGGAGGCACAGTCATTCCTAAGATGGAAGTTGCCTCAGTGCTCTTTTTCGAAGGTGCCACCCCTGCCGATTGCGCCGTATTTGGTATTGACCTCGATCGTATACCAAGCCGCAGAAAGACGGTAAGTAAATTTGCGAGTACAAAGGCGCAAGAAGGTATCTCAGTCGCCCCGCTCTTCGCTGATCCGCATATTGAAGAAATACTCTTCGCCGACGGAGGTCACGCGATCAAACGAGTGCTCATAGGACTATCGCCGGAAACTGCGCTTCCATATGCTGAACTCGAGCCAAAATCACGTTTGTTAAAACTAATAAGAGACTTCGGTCCCCGCGAGCTCTCTATCACAACGAAAGATGTGTATCGCTCGATTGCATCAGAAATGGATGTTGACCAGCTCGCAAGAAATAGCGCAAACTTCAGGCGCTTTAAAGATCGGCTTACACGTATTCTTCAGCCGCAGCCATAATTTGGAATGGTGCCGTGTGAATCTCCTTTGATACGATGGGAGTGTGACCACACAAAAGAAACAGGGGCATCACTTCGTGCCCAACAACAGCTACCTCAAAAACTTCGCCGACGCCTCGGGCAAGGTGTGGGTGCTGGACCGCGCCGGGAAGCTGTACCAGACGAACCCCGCCAACATCTTCAAGGAGGGCAACTTCTACACAATCACCCTCAAAAATGGCGGCGGCAGCTTGGTTGTCGAGGACACCCTTGCGAACATCGAAGGCGTCTTCGCCACGCTGTATCGGGACAAGATCGAGAAAGGGCTGCTTCTCACTCCAGCGGAGCGTGCGCAAGCGGCGGTCTTCTTCGCTGCACTGTACCTCCGCACCAAAAGCCACCGGGAAGGAATACAAGGCATGCTCGGCCAGCTCCACGACTCAATGCAGCGATGGAAGACGATGTTCGAGAACAACCCGAAAGCACGGGAGTTTGCGGCCGCCGTGCCGCGCAGCAGCGACAGCGAATCCATCTACATGGAGGACGTGAAAGACGCCCTCGACAATGTTGGCGAGTTCCACACCACGACTATGATGGACTCGCTGCCGGAGGTCGCCCAGATCATCTTCGAGATGAAGTGGTGCTTCATGACCGCTCCGTCCGGCTTCGAGTTCATCACGTCGGAGGACCCCTTCCAGATACTCCGGCCGGAGTCGATCAAGAAATATGGAGCCAAGGCCATAGGCAGCGTGCCGGGGCTCGTCTACAACGACAGCGAGGTGACGATACCGCTCTCCTCCACTCATGCGATTCTCGCAGGCTGGCAACTGGACGACAACTTCATAATTGAGGCCGAGCGAGCTCTGGCAGAGCAGATCAACATCAGAACCTTGATGCGCGCGCAAGACGTCGTTGCTCAGAACAGGTCGGTACTTGATAAGATTATAGACAACGCATGAGGGCCCAGTTACTGAGCAAGAAGCCTCCCGTATACATGCGAGGTTGCAATACCGTACAAACCGTACAAAAAACGGTCCCGACGGCAGTTGGTTTATACTCCCCAAATTACCCATTCTTGGCTTAAAACATGGGTTCCCACGCCATACGGGCCTCAGAACAGCCTGCTGTCACCGGAGGAAATGTCCGGTATAGAATTCAGTCGAAAAGCCAAGGGGTATGGGTACGGTAACCGTAATAACCGCAATTAAAAGCACTCCGGATCATACCGATAAAACCGACATTAAAATCGACCCGGCTAAATCATCAAAAAGCAGGAAAGCCTGGAAATACAAGACATTTCCGTCTATCGGCGCAAGTGAGGGAGCGATTCAATGTCGGTGACTTCGGAGTGCTGGAGACAGTGTCTGGAAAGCCCATTTTTCGGTAATCACCGGAACATGAGGAATAGCACGATAAGAGCCAGCAGAAGTCCGATCGTACCGCCAGTCTCAGGCATAGCGGTGACCGCAAAAACCGCAAGTAAATCGGTCCCCACAACAGTGATCTGCACCATCCAAACTCCTCATCTAGAGCCTAAAACATAGGTTGCTTCAGCAACACGCCTCCCGGACCGCTCATTGCTACGAGAGAAAGATTGCGGTAATCCAAACGGCCTGCGTAGCCTGGCACCGTGCAAGGAAAGCAAATTTTGAGACCGTAGCTGGGGCACGAGATAGCCTCCCTTGAGTGGCTCGTATCATCGACTTAGGAATGTGGAGCCGTTTCCGGAAAGTCAATTTTGAAGCGACATGGGAATTTGCGCGTCCTGCCTCGGCAAAGCATATACTTCCCAAGTGGAGTACCGAAAAGACATCTGGTTCGCGCCACGCTGGATGCTCGCCTGTTTCTACCGCAAACGCAACGAAATCGGAGACAGCTTCCCGAAGCACCCGGATTTCAAGGCCATGAAGGAGGCTTGGATTGTCTCCGTGATGATGCTTGGCATGATGAAGCACCTCGGCCGCGGCGGGTGGGTGCAGCTCGTCGACCAGACGAAAGAGGACACACCCGATGTGCGCACCGGCTTTCTCATGAACGGGCCCGGCGAGTCGGGCAGATTCCACTTCCAAGACGTCGAGGTGGTAACCCTGACCTCATACTCGACCGAGCCGATTGAAGAGTTCCTGAAGCGCACCAAGCTCTCGAAGAAAAAGGTATACCAGGCAGACACCATCATCCTCTGCTACGTCGACAAAGATCTGCAGACAAAGCAGTGGACTGAAATACAGAAAGACCTTGCTACGACAAACGCCCCCTACGATGTCTACCTGCTCGGCCGCACCGACAAAGACAAGCGCCACTACCAGCTGGCGCGAGTGCATCCGAACCTCGATCAGGCAGTGAGATTCGACATCGAGGAAGAAATCAAGAAGGACTACGGCTTCAAAAATACGCTCCGGCTCGGCGCTCGATCCATGAAGCCCTCAATGACCACAACGGACGAGCACTATCGACCGTTTTGAACGCGTGACGAGCTTCTAGGCACTTGGGGCGGCTCTGGAGCTAAACTCGCGCCTTTGGACACCACAGGGGGCTGTGACGGGGGTTGCGAGGATGGAGCGTTCGAGCGTGCCTTGCCTTTCCCCTCACCACCGACCAACATAGCCGTTCCAAAGAACGCCAACAAAATGGCCCATCCGTCAGGTGACGGCGTGAAAAAGGACGCGACGAAATACGATACTGCGAACAGAATGACGAACATCACAATCGCTCCCGCGTACCTCATTAAGAGCCACAGCACCACCAACCAAAATAGTACTTCGAATATGATGTCGAGGTGCTGAAAAAACCAGCCTAAGATTGCCAAGCCGATGGCGATGACTACTAGTCCCCAAAACGCTTCAGCCGAATCGTAATCACTCCTCATGGATTCTTACTGGCCCATAAGCGCAGCTTCTTGCCGCTCAAAGTCCTGGTCGGGAAGACCGGCCACCGTAGTGGTTGATACAGAGTTACCTGCAAATCGCAAGTCTACGGAGTCCTGAATCAGTGCCTTACCGCTTACTACATCAATGA
>JAKALZ010000188.1 GCA_021813065.1 bacterium | reverse complement strand
TGAAGACGATAGCGACGAGGAGGAGGATCAGCATCGCGATGGTGACCTTGTCGGGCTGGTTGCGGACGTTCGTGAAGTAGTACTGGAGGACGGTGCTCAGGATGGTGACGCCGGTGATGTTGAGGGCCCAGGGGATCAGGATGAGGAGGAAGGGCCTGTTGGTGAAGGTCGAGAGGTATCCCTTCACGATGTTCTTGAAGCCCTTTTTCGGGCGCTCGATGGCGGTTTCGGTCTCCTTGACCGAAAAGACGGTGATGAGGGTAGTGATCGCCATCGCCGCCCCGAAGATGAGGCCCATCACGGAGTATCCCTTGCTCGGATCGCCGACCCAGCGGTTGTCGACGATCGAGGCGCCCGAGATCGCGGAGATGAGGGGGAGTGCCGCGCCCGCGCCGAGGAGGGTGCCGACAATAGCGAAGGTGAAACGGTAGCCGTTGAGTGCGGTGCGCTCGTTGTAGTCCTTGGTGAGTTCAGGGGTGAGCGAGGAGTAGGGAATGTTCACGAGGGTGTAGGCGACCGCCGCGAGGAGCGTGTAACCGATAGCCGCCCAGACAAAGAGGGCCGATTGGCTCGAGAGGTGGGGATTGTGGAAGAAGTAGGCCATCATCGCGAAGAGGAGGAGAGCCCCCACGAACATGTAGGGTCTTCGCCGGCCAAATCTCGTTTTTGTACGGTCGGAGAGACTGCCCACGATGGGGTCGGAGAAGGCGTCGAGTATGCGCCCCACGGAGAGCGCGACTCCCGCGAGCCATGGCTGAAGCCCCACCACGTCGGTGAGGTACTTCATGATGATGAAGGAACCGACTGTGAAGAAAAGGTTGCCGCCGAGGTCACAGACGCCATAGCCGATTTTGGTGCGAAGCGGAAGTTTTTGTTCGCTCATCGTGCGCTCCTGATGGATAGATTGTGCTCATGTATGCTTGTTTCGTAGGTGGTCGCCAGATCTGCCATGATCTTATCGAGGGCGGCCCTGCGCGGTGTCTTCATGCCGGCATCCGCGGGGTCAAGGACGATCGCTTCGCCGACATCGATCGATGCCTTTTTGCCGCGGATGGAGGGGCGATGCGAAATGTTTCCGCCGCTGAGGCGAGAGGCGAGATCGCAGAGGTTCTGGGTTGTCTCGCACAGCGCGTCGAGGTTGGGAGTGTGGTGATGCGCGCGGCTCTCTTGGCGCTCGGTACGGGCAGAGCTTGCGTCGCGCCGGCTCAAGGTGTCGGCGCCAAGGCGGTCGAGATCGAGGTAGTAGCTCAGGTCGACGAACTCCATGTGCCGCGAGGCGAGCCACGCTTCGCCCGCGATTCGGTCGGCGAGGGCAGCTTCGACAGGAGGCAGCGCGCTGCGGTCGGGTATGTCCTGGCGATAGATGCGGTCCCAGCAGGCCTGGCGTATGCGGTAGACACGGTGAATCTCGTCGCCCTCGGGGCGCAGGCGGAGCCCTCGTTCCGCAGCGGCGAGGGCGGCTTCGCGGACGCCCAGGAGGCGCAGCGCGCGGTCGAGAGGCGCCGATGCGGTAGCAGATGGTGACAAGGCGCCTGTCGCGGTGGCCAGCGGATCTTCTCCGGAAGGCTCAGCCGCCTGTCGGTGCGCGCCTCCATATCCATAGAACCGCGCGTACCAGCGCTCGGCAAGTTCAAGGAGCGCGCCCGCGGCCGCGTGCAACCGGGCTTCGCGGGGCGCGGCGCTGGGATTCGACAGACCGATCTGCCGCTCGAGCTCAGCGATGAGCCGATCGAGCCGGTTTTCCGCGTCGCGTTCCCAATGGTGGTAGATCGAGACAGGCAGGATGGCCACCCGTTCGCCTGTTTTTCGACGCGCGATGTCGTCGGCGCACCACTGCGCGATGCGCGCGACCCCCGCTTCGAGCCGAGGCACGCCGTCGCTCGTGTAGGAAACCTGTCCCTCGGGCGCCAGCGCGATGGGGTACTCGCCGTTCAGCATGAGGGCGCGTATCTCTTCGATGCTCGCCGCGTCGAACTTGGTGTGGAACACGGGCACAGCCCCCACGCGCGGGAGGAGCCAGCGCTCGAGAGGGCCGGACCAGAGGGGCACTTCGTAGCCGTGGATGAAGTGCGCGTGGGGGCGGCGCGGGAGCGGGTTCGCGGATCGCCGTGACTCGCGGTCGAGAAGGTTGAGGATGGCGTAGGCCATGAGCTGGGCTTCGTCGCCGTAGGGGTGGCGGAACGCGATGATGAAGCGGAGCTTGCGTTCGAAGAAGGCGCGGAAAGCCTCGATGAGGCGATCCGAATGTTCGATTTCGACTGATCTGAAACCGAGGGCGGCGCGCGCGTAGAGAGGCGACGCCGTCCGGATGAGCGCCAGGACGCCTCCGTGCGCATGAGATTCCGCGAGTCGTGGATACGGCTTTGCCTCGGTGATCGGCCTAATGCCCATTGCGCAAGCTTAACCGCGAAAATGGCGCTACGCAAGCGTATTTCGCGGCGCCCGCGCGTTCAGGGCAGTTACGCGTGTGGTGTCGACCTTGGGGACCCGATTCGCGGTCAAAAGACCGTTTACCTCGGAGCCCGTGTCGCAGAACTGCGTATAGCAGTAGCCGCAGAAGAGACCCGATTCAAGGATATCGCCTGTATAGCGCTCGATGTCCTCGATCGCGCTTCCGCCTTCGCCCGCGCTATACCAGCCGAAACCGCCGTATTCGCTTAAGAAAATCGGCGCGTCGCGATGCTCCTCCGGTTGCCCGAGAAAGAGCGCGCGCGTGGTGGTGGCGATCAGGTTACGCAGATAGAAGGCGATGACCGCGCGCGTCGAGACGCGGGTGAGCGTGTCGGGGTCACGCGCGGCGATTCTGGCGTAGAACTCGCGCGCCATGGCGGAAGTCTTGAGGTAGTGGTGCACATCGACGATGTCGGTGCGCAGGTGCTCCCAGCCGCTGTTGTCGATGATGGGCCTGTCTGGGTCAAGCTTTCGGCAGAGCTCGATCATCTCGAGCACGAAGCGCCGCGTGGCCGAGTGCCGCGCATAGATCCTCCAGATGCCCCAGGTCTCGTTGAAGAGGATCCTGATAACGCAGGAGGGGTGGACCATATCGCGTTCGATGAGTTCTTCGAGCTCCTGACGGTAGGCGGCGAAGCCTCGTTTCGAAGCAAGGTAGAACGAGGGCATCTCGAAGGTGGTGAGGAGGCCGAGCTTGTCGCAGAGATACTGAAAGTAGGGGCTCTCTACTTTTTCGTGAATGCGCGCGCCGTTGAAACCCATTTCGCGCATCGCGCGGATGTCGCGCTCCATTGTGTCCACGCGCTCGGGCGTGTAGACGCCGCCTGGATAATAGCCCTGGTCGAGGACCATGCGGAGGTAGATTCGAGTGCCGTTGATGAGCATGCCGCTGTGGTCGACCTCGATCGAGCGCAGCCCGAAGTAGCTGTCCACCGCGTCGAGTTCGCGATCGCTGTTGAGAAGGCGGTACCGGAGGGCGTAGAGGTGGGGCCGCTCGACAGACCAGCGCCGGTCGCCAAGGGTGGCGAGCGGAATGCTGAAGTCAAATTGATCGGCGGCGAGCGCGACAGGTCGCGCTTCAAAGGTGAATGCTTTTCCATCGGGTGCCACGATGTCGAGGATGAGCCGCATGCGTGATGGAGCTCGCGACGCATCATGCTCGAACGCCTTGGAGGTGGGCAGCGCGACGAGTTGGTTCAATGTGACAAGCCCCTCAAGCATACCCTTGGAGAAATCCGGCCGCACCGAGGCTTTCGAGATGTACCTTGGGCCGGTTTCCTCGATCCAGACGCTCTGCCACATGCCCGAGATGCCCGCGTACCAGACCGCGAAGGGTTTCGGGAGAAAGGTCTGCTTGCCGCGTACCTGGAAGGGGCTGTGCGAATCGCGCACTTGGATTTCCAGCGAGTTTTGGCCGGCGCGCGCCACGCCGCTGATGTCGAATGAAAATGAGGCGTAGCCGCCGGTGTGGTTTCCGATTTTCACGCCATTGACGCGCACCACTGTCCGGTAGTCGCTCGCGCCGATGTGGAGGAGATAGTGTTTCTCTGGTGAATATTCAGAAAGTTCGAAGTCGCGTCGATAGATGAACCGGCCGTGGTCCGGGAAGTTCACGCCCGAGGCCGGGCTTCCCACCGGGAAGGGAACGCGGATACGTGATCGTTGCCCCCTCCAGGAGATATCCCAAATCCCGTCGAGCGATCGCCAGCTTTGGCGCGCCCAGGCGGGATTCGGGTGATCTTCGCGGATAGCCGCTGGCCGGTTCACTGCAGTGTTCGTGGGCTCAGTCTACCACAGTAACCCATCCGAAGGGATCGGGGAGCCTGCCGGTCTGGATGCCGACGAGCTGATCGCGGAGCTTCGTGGCGAAGGGTCCAGCCTCTTTGCCGTAGAAGTAGTCCTTCCCCGCGTGGTGGATACGCGAAATGGGGCTGATGACCGCCGCGGTGC
>JAKALZ010000187.1 GCA_021813065.1 bacterium | reverse complement strand
GGGCTGTCTCTTCGCCAAAGGATGCCAGTTCGCGTGAAATACAGATCACTGCCATATTGAGCCTCCTGTAGTAAACATAGTCCAAGACATCTTTCAGGTCAAATGAAAAGAAATAACGCACAAAGCAAATCTCAGTCCCCTTACCAAAAAATTTTCCTTTCACTACAATGGGCGCAATGGAAAAACTGGCCCTGCTCTCGGCCTTCGGAACCGCGGTGTTCTGGTCGTTCTCCGCGATCTTCTTCGAGGATGCCTCTCGAAAAGCAGGGGCGCTCGCGGTCAACTTCTGGAAGGTGGTGTTCGCCTTCCTGTTCCTCGCGGTGAGCGGGCTTATCGTGCGTGGCGTACCATTCCCGTACGACGCTTCTCCCCGCGCATGGGTTTTTCTGGGTATTTCGGGCATTATAGGATTCGTCGTTTCCGACTACTTTCTTTTCAATGCGTATATCCTCATCGGTTCGAGGATTACGGTGATCTTTCAGTCGCTCACTCCCGTGTTTACCGCGCTCTTTGCCTACCTCTTCATCGGTGAGCGCATGCGGGCTGTGCGGCTTGTCGGCATGACCGTGACTATCGCGGGTATTCTTCTAGTTGTGCTCACACGATCCACGCAGAACCAAAAGCAGAAGGCGGGAAAACTCTCAGCGAAAGGTCTCGTATTCGCGTTTCTCTCTTCAGTGTTTCAGGCTGGAGGCATGATTTTTTCGAAGGTAGGTTTGGGCGATTACAGCGCGATCTCCGCCACTCAGATACGCGCGTTTGTGGCGATTTTCGGCTTCGCTCTGAACGCGCTCATTCTCGGCAAGGCTCGTTTTGTGCTACGCGATGTCCCCAGAATGCGAGAAGCCTTTGTTCCCACCATCGTAGGCTCCGTGTTCGGCCCTTTCCTCGGCGTGGCGCTCTCGCTCTTTTCTATGCAGAACACCCAGGTCGGCGCCACGAGCACGCTCATGGCCCTCACCCCAATTGTGATTATCATTCCTTCGGTCCTCATTCTCAAACAGAAAGTGCATCTTCTGGAGATCGTGGGCGCGGGGATCGCGGTCTGCGGAGCCGCGCTCTTCTTTCTTCTGTAGCCTCAGAGTGTCAGTCCAGCTGACAAACACGGCAAACCGTGCCCGTGTGCCTCCGCCATTTCATTTTCTGGATTCCTCATTTCAATTACCAGCGCTATAATGAAAGTGCACATCGATCCGTGGCCGCGGGCTGGACTCGCGGCCCAACGCATCCGCGTGTGGAAAGGAGCGATATGAAAGCGCTTGTAAAGAGCAAAAATGAGCCCGGACTCTGGATGGCCGATATTCCCATTCCTCAGATCGGCGACAACGACCTCCTCATTAAAGTAAGAAAAACCGCGATCTGCGGCACCGATGTCCATATCTGGAAGTGGGACACCTGGGCGCAGCGCACCATCCGCATAGGCCAGACGATTGGCCACGAGTTTGTCGGCGAGATTGTCGACATAGGGCGCTCCGTGAAGGGCTACAAAGTCGGAGAGCGCGTCTCCGCCGAGGGCCACATCTGGTGCGGTGTCTGCAGGGCGTGCCGCGCTGGACGTCACCACCTCTGTCCAAACACGGTCGGTGTCGGCGTGAACCGCGACGGATGCTTCGCCGAATACCTCTCCATCCCCGCTCAGAACGCGTGGCATGTACACGAATCCATTTCCGACGAAATCGCGGCAATATTCGATCCTTATGGCAATGCGACTCACACCGCGCTCTCTTTCGATATGGTCGGCGAAGATGTCCTGATCACTGGAGCAGGCCCGATCGGTTGCATGGCAGCAGCGATCGCGCGACACGTAGGCGCCCGCAATGTCGTCGTGACCGACATGAACGATTGGCGGCTCGACCTCGCACAAAAACTTGGCGCTACGCGCACGGTCAACATTGCGCGGGAAGATCTCAAAGCGGTTCAGCAGGAGCTCGGAATGGTGGGCGGTTTCGACATCGGTTTGGAAATGTCGGGAAGCCCTCAGGCCCTCGAACAGATGATCGAGAACATGTACAACGGCGGGCGTATGGCACTTCTCGGCCTGCTGCCCGACGGAGCGGGAATCGACTGGTCTCGCGTCATCTTTAAAGGCCTCTTTATCAAAGGCGTGTACGGACGCGAGATTTTCGAGACCTGGTACAAAATGCAGACCATGCTCCTCTCGGGCCTCGATATCAGCCCAGTGATCACCCACCGATTCTCGTTCGATGATTTTGGGAAGGGTTTCGCGGCAATGCTCTCAGGCGAGGCGGGAAAGGTCGTGCTCAGCTTTTGAATACGACAGGCGAAGTGTGCTATAGTCGCTCCATGGTCGAACACAAGGTCCTCTATCGGTTTCGGATTGACGCGGACGCGCGCGCCGCGCTCGAAAAATTGCCCTCGTGCATACAGGAAGCCAATCCTGTTCCCGAGCGCAAACGCGGTGCCCTTCGCTTTGAGATCCGAGATTTGTGGCGTGCGCTCACCATGGAGCGATCCCATCGTAATATTGACTATCTCAATAGTCCCGCGTTTTTCTCCGCGTACCTGCGATACTTTCTGCCATGGAATCTGGTGCGCCTCACCGCGCTCCTTTCCGATCTGCCTCTATCGCTCGACCCGCACGCGACCATCGTCGATATCGGAGCCGGCCCGCTCACCTTCGCCATCGCACTCTATTGCGCTAAACCTGAACTGAGAAAAACGCCTCTCAACATTCTCTGCGCCGACCGCGCTCCCCGGATCATGGAGGCAGGGAAGCTCATTCTAGAGATACTCGCGGCAAAACATGGCGGCGAGCTGCCGCCGTGGGAGATCTCGCTGAAGCGGGCGAAATTCGGCGAACCTCTGTCATCAAAGGCCAATCTCGTAGTCGGCGCGAATGTATTCAACGAATTCTTCTGGAAGCATGAGGGAATGCTCGCCGATGAAGCCGCCGATCTGTATCGAAAACTGAAACATTACTGTGAACCTTCAGGATCTATGCTCATCGTTGAACCTGGAGAGCCCAGGTCCGGTAGCCTCATGAGCGCGCTCAGAGCGGCCGCGATCTTCCAAGGTGACAAGGTGCGCGCGCCCTGTCCCCATTCGCGCGCATGTCCTATGCCTGGCATCTTCAGAAGCGGCCAAGAGCACCTGACCGAAGCGCCGCGCCAGACTCAAGATCACCAACGCTCAGGTACTGCGGCAGGGGAACGCACAGGCAAGCACCAGAGCCTCGTTCGCGTGCGAATGCCCTCGATACGAACCAAGTATCCATGGTGTCACTTTTCGATCGACGCCAGCTTCGCTCCAAAATGGCTCACCCGCCTCTCTGAGGAAGCGGGACTCGCGAAAGAAAAGCTGTCGTTCAGCTTCCTGTATGTCACGAGGGATGACGCCGCGGAGAGAGGTCCAGACACGCATTTGACGCGAAATACCCTAGATCGATACGAGCGCGCACGCGACAGCGCCGAAACCCAATACCGAATCGTATCCGATACCATTTCGCTTCCAGGCAATAGACTGGGCAGATACGCATGCGGTCCTGGAGGCTATACACTGATCACCTCTCCTGCCCGTGAAAAGCTGCCAGAATCCGGCTCCCTTGTTTCTCTGCGCGACACGGCGGCGGATGACGCGCCTCCGCGCGGTCGAGCTGACAGCCGACGTGAAACTCACGCGGAAACGGCTGAGCAACACCCCGTTCCGCCATCGCCTGAGTACGACCAGAAATCCGGCGCGATACTCATATCCTATTGACACAAAGGGAGACGGCCGATATAGTAGCATTCCGTCAGCAATGACACGGGGGCGTAGCGAAGCTGGTTATCGCGCTGGCCTGTCAAGCCGGAGATCGCGGGTTCGAGCCCCGTCGCTCCCGATACCATACGGTGCACGCGCGAGGCGCGCATGTGTGGATCCGCGTAACGCGGAATAAAACCCGTCCGTTGCGCGACGGGCTTTTTTTTATCCATTTCGGGCTGTAGCGCAGGGGCTAGCGCGCTTGGTTCGGGACCAAGATGTCGGAGGTTCAAATCCTCTCAGCCCGACAAACAGAAAAGGGGCTGTCCAGGAAGAAAAAACCTGGGCAGCCCTTTTTTTTTAACTCAAGGTGGTAGCTATCTCTTTGCGCTTCGTGCTGGGTATCAGAAAAGTATAAAGAGGCCCTTTCAGGCCCTCTCCTGCATCCGTAAGCTCTTTATG
Organism: bacterium; assembly: GCA_021813065.1. Taxonomy (GTDB): domain Bacteria; phylum Spirochaetota; class Spirochaetia; order Treponematales; family Rectinemataceae; genus Rectinema. Next base: position 305 of record JAKALZ010000187.1, on the reverse strand, counting down.
TTGTAACCCAATGACAATAATCCCCATTCCACCGCTGCCTTCTTCATTCCGCGAAGATAGAATCTCCTGAATCCCCAGTTGCCCTTTATCTCGCCGAACACTGTTTCGTTCTCCACCGAACGCCTCTTCCTCAAACAGGGCAACGGTAACGATCTGTCCTGACATCATACGGCTATTGTTCGGAACGGTAGATATCCTTCTTCCATGCCCGTGTCGCCTCTTTGTGAAAGGTGTTGTACTTCACATACGCTTCAACACCATGGCGTGCCAAATACGCATAGTTCTCGTTGCTCCCCTACCCCGCA
>JAKALZ010000186.1 GCA_021813065.1 bacterium | reverse complement strand
GAGCCACTGACCGGCGCGAACGCTGGGGGTGGCGCCCTCGAAGTCGAAGGCATCAAGCTCGCGAATGAGCTGTATCCGACAGTGAAGGTTGGCGACAAAGAGCTGAAGATCGAACTCGTCATCGCCGACAACAAGTCCGACAAGGTTGAAGCGGCCAACGCGGCCCAGCGCCTCGTCGACAAAGACAAGGTCAATGTCGTGCTCGGTTCATGGGGATCTTCGCTTTCCATGGCGGCTGGCCCCATCGTCAAGAACGCGAAAGTGTCGGCGATCGGCCTTTCCTGCACGAACCCGCTTGTGACCAAGGACAATGAGTACTACTTCCGTGTCTGCTTCATCGATCCCTTCCAGGGAACGGTCATGGCCAACTACGCGTTCAAGAATCTGAACGCCAAGAAAGCGGTCATCATCCGCGAAGTGTCCAACGATTACTCCGTTGGTCTCGCCAAATTCTTCGCCGATTCCTTCAAGCAGCTCACGAACGATCCGAACGCCATTCTCTCCGAGCTCAACTACAACACCGGCGACACGGACTTTTCCGCACAGCTGACCGAGATCAAGAAATTCAAACCCGACGTCATATTCGCGCCGGGCAACTACACCGAGAGCGCTCTCATCATCAAGCAAGCGCGCGAGCTCGGTATCAAAACGCCATTCCTCGGCGGCGACACCTGGGAGACTCCCGAGTTCATCGATGTCGGCAAAAAGGCTGTTGAGGGCGTTGTGTTCTCCACCTTCTTCGCCACTGAAACGCCGATCACCGACACTTCCAGAGTGTTCCTCGACGCGTATCGCCAGAAATACAACAAGGAGCCCGCGGCGGTCACCGCTCTCGGCTTCGATGGCTACCTTGTGGCTCGTGACGCCATCCAGCGCGCCGGAAGCCTCGACAAGGAAAAAGTCCGCGCCGCGATTGCCTCGACTAAGGACTTCCCGGGCGCGACTGGCATGATCACCCTCAATGCCGACCGCGATGCTGTGAAGAGCGCGGTCATCAAGACAGTCAAGGACGGCAAGTTCAGCTATCTGGCGACTGTCCAGCCCTTCTGATTCAGGATCGAGTAGTGTGCTGGCGGGCAGGTATCCATCGCGGATGGAGACCTGCCCGCGCGGCGAATTTTACACGCGGGGAGCGGGCCGCGATCGAACAGAAAGGTCGACCGCGCCGCTCCTTTTTTATGACAACGAGGAACCATGACACTCTCACTGTTATTCCAGCACATCGTCAACGCGCTCTCGCTCGGCAGCCTCTACGCGCTCATTGCCATTGGCTACACGATGGTGTACGGCATTCTGAGGCTGATCAACTTCGCGCACGGCGATGTTTTTATGCTTGGCGCTTATGTGGCGTTTTACGGCATGACCATTGTCGCCCTTCCCTGGTGGGCGGCTCTGCTCGTTTCGATTGTGTTTACGGCGCTTTTTGGTATTGGACTTGAGCGCGCAGCCTACAGGCCTCTTCGCGATTCGCCGCGCATCTCCATCATGATCAGCGCCATCGGCGCGTCGTTCCTCCTTGAGAGCCTTGGTGTGCTTATTTTTGGCGGCCGGCCCAAGGGCGTGCCCGTTCCCGATGTGCTTTCGCGGGTGATCCATTTTGGCTCGGTTTCGATGATCATGATCAGCCTTATCATTCCGCTCTTTACTTTTGCGTTGCTCGGTGTGCTCGTGTGGATCGTCAATAAGACGAAGACCGGCATGGCCATGCGCGCGGTTTCCACGGACATCGAGGCGGCCCGCCTCATGGCGGTCAACGTCAACAAGATAGTTTCCTTCACATTTGGCATTGGCTCGCTGCTCGCGGCCTTGGGCGGCATCTTGTGGTCGTTCAAGTACCCGCAGCTCAATCCTCTTATGGGAATGATGCCAGGTCTCAAGTGCTTTATCGCCGCGGTCATAGGCGGCATCGGCAGCATTGGCGGCGCGGTGCTCGGGGGCTTCCTCATGGGGTTCATCGAGATCATGACGGTCGCGTTCTTGCCGACACTCTCGGGGTACCGCGACGCGTTCGCCTTCATCCTGCTGATTGTGGTTCTGCTCGTAAAGCCGACGGGACTTCTTGGCAAGCGTCAGGCAGAGAAGGTGTGATCATGAAACAGAACACAGAATCAAAGAAAGCGCTGCCAAAGAGAAAACAATACACGATTATCGCCCTCGCGGCGTTTATCGTCTTCGCGTTTCTGGCGAACATGTTCTTCGACGCCTTCACGCTCAGGGTCTTCAATCTCTGCGCGATCTACATCGTGCTCGCGCTCTCGCTCAATCTCCTCAATGGATTCACGGGCCTCTTCTCGCTCGGGCACGCTGGGTTCATGGCTGTGGGTGCCTACGTGAGCGCGCTTCTAACGATGTCCACCCAGCTCAAGGATATGAACTACTTCCTTGAGCCGATCGTTCCCTGGCTCCACCATGTGACGCTGCCCTTCTTGCCGGCGATCATCATCGCGGGGCTCGTGTCGGGATTCGTTGGTTTCCTCATCGGATCGCCTGTTTTGCGTCTGCGCGATGACTATCTCGCGATCGCGACGCTCGGCTTCGGCGAGATAATCCGCGTTCTCATTACCAACGCGCAGAGCATTACGAATGGCGCGCAGGGGCTCAAGGGATTGCCGCGCTACTCGACGACCTTCGCGGTGTGGGTGACGGCAGGCCTCGTGGTGCTCTTCATGGTGCTGCTCATGCGCTCGAGCTATGGCCGGGCGCTCAAGGCAGTGCGCGACGATGAGCTCGCCGCCGAGGCAATGGGCATCAATGTGTTCAAGGTCAAAGTGACTTCCTTTACCATGTCGAGTTTTCTTGCCGGTATCGGCGGGGCGCTCCTCGGCCACATGATCACCACTATCGATCCGAAGATGTTTACCTTTATGTTGACCTTTAACATCCTTCTCATCGTGGTGCTGGGCGGCATTGGCTCGATTTCGGGCTCGGTGATTTCGGCCATTGTAGTGACCATTCTCATGGAGGTCCTGCGATTCCTCGATGAACCGATGAATTTCATTATCTTCAAAACCGATGGGCTCCCTGGTCTGCGCATGGTTGTATTTTCGCTGCTCCTGATGATCATCATCATCTACCGACAGCGAGGGCTCATGGGCAGCAAGGAGTTTTCCTGGGACATGCTTACCGGGCTCTTTGTGAAGCGCGGACACAAGGGGGGCGACCATGTCTGAGACCTCATCCAACCTCATGCTGAGCACCTCCCGCCTTTCAATGAAATTCGGCGGCCTCACCGCGGTGAACGATTTCAACCTCGAGATAGGCAAGAACGAGATCGTGGGCCTGATCGGCCCGAATGGCGCGGGAAAGACGACCGCCTTCAACGTTATTACCGGTATGTACAACCCTAGCGAGGGCAAGGTGTTCTTCCAAAACAGGGATATCACGGGCTTGAAACCGCACAGCATCACCGCGCTCGGCATCGCGCGCACCTTCCAAAACATACGCCTCTTCAAGGAGATGTCGGTGCTGGAAAACGTGCTCGTGGCCTGCCACATGAGCATAAAATCTGGCATGTTCGCGTCGACCCTCCACCTGCCGGGCTACCGCGCGCGCGAAGCCGATGCGCGACGATTCTCGATGGAACTCTTGGAGAAGGTCGGCCTGTCGCACTTAGCCTACGAGAAGGGCACGAGCTTGCCGTATGGGCAGCAGCGCCGACTGGAGATTGTGCGCGCGCTCGCCACGAAACCGAAGATGTTGCTTTTGGATGAACCGGCGGCCGGCATGAATCCGCAGGAATCGCTCGAGCTCATGAAGTTTATCCGCAAGATCCGCGATGAGTTCGACCTGACGATTTTTCTTATCGAACACCACATGCAGGTGGTGATGGGCGTGTGCGAGCATATGTACGTGCTCGACTATGGCGTAACCATCGCGCACGGCGACCCTGCTTCGATTCAGAAGAATCCGAAGGTCATCGAAGCCTACCTGGGGGTGGATTAATGCTCGAAATAAAGAATCTATCAGTGCACTACGGCGGAATCCACGCGCTCCAAGGGATAGATCTTTCCGTGCCCGAGGGCAAGATCGTCACGCTCATTGGCGCGAACGGCGCTGGCAAGAGTACGACGCTCCGCACGATTGTTGGCCTCGTGAAGCCCACCGAGGGCAAGGTGATGCTGCGCGAAACCGTGATTTCCGGCATGCCGACGCAGGATATTGTACAGATGGGACTCGTGCTCGTGCCCGAGGGTCGGCGCATTTTCCCGAACCTCACGGTAGAGGAGAACCTCGCGCTCGGGGCCTACGCGCGCAACGACAAATCCGGAGTACTCAGAGACCTCGAACATGTTTTCGAGCTCTTTCCGCGCCTCAAGGAACGGCGGACACAGAAGGGCGGAACGCTCTCCGGAGGCGAGCAGCAGATGCTGGCGGTGGGGCGAGGCCTCATGTCGCGGCCTAAACTTATCATGATGGACGAGCCTTCGCTCGGACTCGCGCCCATCATTGTCAAAATGATCTTCGAGATTATCAAGCAGATCAACGC
>JAKALZ010000185.1 GCA_021813065.1 bacterium | reverse complement strand
TAAAGCCGATCGAACCGCGCTCGACCTCGTACTTCTGTATCCCGAAAAACTCGAAGCGGCGCAGATCGCCGAGAAACTAATCCTTAAGGGAGCGAATCCATCCTTCCCTGAATTCTCATGGTTCGCGGTTACCGTGCGCGCGCCCGATTACAACGCGGTCCGCTTCGCGAACGGCAATACGCCGCTCCACGAAGCGATTTCTCGCTATCAATACGGTTTCGCCCTTTTCCTTCTCCTCAACAAGTCAGATCCCGACCTCAAGAATTTAAGCGGCGATGCACCCCTCCACGTCGCGGTCAAAGCCGGTTATGTCGAGGGTGCCAAGCTCCTGCTCTCCATGAAGGCGAACCCTGACATTCTCGATGCGACCCAGAGCACACCTCTGCACCTCACGGTGCCTCCCGCCCACAGACTGGAGATGGTGAAGCTCCTTCTCAGTTTCAAGGCGAATCCAGCCCTTATGGACAGCCAGGGCAACACGCCGCTGCACAAAGCTGTCATGCAGTTCTACGCTCCAGAGATAGTCGACACGCTCATTCAAGCAGGCGCTCCGGTGAACGCCCAGAACCAGAATGGCGATACGCCGCTCATTCTCTGCGCGCGCACCGAGCACTACGAGTACGCAAAATCGCTCATCGACGCGAAAGCCGATATTTTCAAGATGAACCAAGCTGGCGAGAACGCGCTCAAGATCGCCCTCGCCAAGGGCTACACCGCCGTCGACAACATCGTGCTGCCCTCGAATGTGAATCAGAGCGACGACAATTCCAATAGCGTGCTCATGACCGCGGTTTCATTGAAGGCCCCGGCCGATGTGCTCAAGCTTATCCTCTCGAAGGGCGGTGATCCCAACGCGCGGAACAAGACGCAAGACAGCGCGCTCCACATCGCGGTACGAGAAAACTACGCGGAACAGGGAATTGTGCTCCTCGACGCGAACGCTGACATCTTCCAGTACAACGCGAAGCAAGAGAATCCGCTCTTCCTCGCGCTCACCACCAAGCCCAGTCCCCTCGAGTGGTTCTTCAGGCCCAATGTCATCGCGGCACGCGACGCGAACGGCGATTCTGTTGTCCACCACGCCGCGAGGAAGGATTTGCCTGATGGAATCGCTTACCTCATCTCGAAGGGCGCGAGCCTCAATGTGCTCAACAACGCGTTTGAGACACCGCTGCACACCGCCGCGAAGTACAACGCCACCCACGCGATCACGTACCTCGTGAGCGCCGGCTCTTCGCTCAAAGCCGCGGACATCAAGGGCGATATCCCCCTCCAGAGCGCGGTGCTCGCGGATGCGGCGCAGGCGACCGAGATGCTCATGAGCGCGGGTTCTCCTTTGAACAACCAGAACTACTCCGGCGAAACCGCGATGCACCAGGCAAGCCTGAAGAACAATGCTTCGACTATTAAACTTCTCGTCGCCAGCGGCGCTAAGACCGAGCTGCAGGACAACCGAGGGTTCACGCCTCTCTCCACCGCCGCAGCCAATGGCGCTTACGACTCAGCGAACGAGCTTCTGAAATCGAACGCGCTCGTCGATACAAGGGATAACTCCGGCGCTACCCCGCTCTACCAGGCGGTGAGCGGAGAGCATGTCTCGGTGATGCGGCTCCTGCTCGCGAATGGTGCCGACATGCACGCGCTCAACGCGCGAGGACTCTCGCCATTTAAACTCTCGCTCCTTAAGAATCAGCAAATCACCGCTGAATTCTACACAGCGGCGCTGATCAATAAGCCCGATTCCAACGGCGACTGCGCACTCCACATCCTTGTGAACTCGAGCGCTGGTCCCGACGCGCTCGCTCTGGCGATCAAAAACGGCGCGAATCCGAACGCCCGCAACGCGAAGGGCGATACACCGCTCATGATCGCGCTGAGAAACAACGACCTTAACACCGCGGTGATTCTCTTAGGCGCGGGCTCGTCGCTCTTCGTATCGAACGCCGACAATGTATCGCCACTCTCGCTCATCTTCGCGATGGATTCAGGCGCGCGCATGAAGGTTCTCTCCGCGGCGGGCGTGAACAGCTCAGACTTCATTGGCGAGACGCCGCTCCACTATGCGGTCCGCGCGAACAAGAAGGACATCGTCTCGGAACTTATTTCGCTGGGGTCTGACCCCAAGGCGACGAACAGAAGAGGCGAAACGCCCTTCGACATCGCACAAACCAAGGGATATCAGGACATTATGCAGTTGCTCTCGGGGAAATAGGAGAAGGCTTGGGAAGGCTTGGGCCGAATGCAGTATGCGAGCGGCTCGCGCGCGGTTTTAGAACCGTCGCGTGAGCCGCTTTTTTTAAAGAGCGGGCAATATCGTGATTTAAAGCGAGCTGTCTGAGAGTTCTTGGCGCTGCTTGATTTTTCCGAGGGCTTGTTCTTGAATCTGTCGGACGCGCTCACGCGTGATGCCCAGCGCGCGTCCCGTTTCCTCGAGCGTTTTGGGGCCTTCGCCGTTCAGCCCATAGCGAAGCTGCAGCACGATCTGCTCGCGCTCCGAAAGCGAGCGCATGATATACCGGAGCAGCTCATGTATTGTGGCGGTGAAAGCATGGCTGAAGGGGTCGGGAGACTTTTCGTCGCGAACATTATCGACGAGGCTTCCTCCCTTGTCATCCTCGAGGTTCATATCGAGGCTCGAAGTGCCTACCGCGAATTGCATGGCGCTCTCTACTTTGCTCTTCGTCAAGCCAGCTTTTTCGGCGACTTCCGAGGAATTCGGGTCGCGCCCTAGCTCTTGCACGAGTTGTTTCGCGGATGCGTAGCAGCGTCGAATAGTATTCAGCATGTGAATTGGAAGCCGAATGACGCGGCTCTGGTCGACGAGGCATTTGATGATCGCCTGCCGTATCCACCAGCTCGCGTAGGTTGAAAAGCGGTAACCTCTACGGTAGTCGAATCGATTGACGGCCTCGATGAGGCCGATATTCCCTTCGTCGATGAGATCGAGGAGGTTGACGCCTCGCATTTGATAGCCCTTCGCGATCGACACAACGAGCCGGAGGTTGGAAGCGATGAGCGATTCTCTCGTATCTCGCTGCTCGGCGGTTATCTGTGCGAGTTCATTTTTCAGTTGGATGCTCTGTGGATCTTGAAGGAGGAGCGCGCGCGTCTCGCTGATTTTCAGATTCAACGCATCGAGTTTCGCGCCGAGATCCCGTTCTTCATCGGCGGTGAGGAGCGCATATTTCGAAATCTGTCGCAGATATAAGCTGAGCGGATCAATTTCACAAAAGGCATCTTCGTTGAGACTATGCTTTACGGGCCGGCTGGCACTGCTTCCCGTGCTCCAGTCTGCCTTATTGCTCATGCTCTATCCTTTTTATATGCCAACTTCACAATTTAAATAATGCTACTATACGTAGAACCAGAACGCAAGTAGCGAAAAATGGCAGCTACTCGCGGGGCGCGAGCGATGGGTCCACCGGCTGGCCATTGCGAAACACGAAGAAATACGCGGTGGGGCTGCCGTCTTTTGAATCGATGCCCACGGTAGCGATCGTTTTGCCAGGCGCGATGCTCTCGCCGGTCTTGACGAGTATCGACTCATTTCCGCCATAGACATACACGAAGCCCGATTTGGACTGTATGAACACGACTTGCCCAAAGCCTCGAGATGGTCCCGCGGATACGACAGTACCCGACGCGACGGCCTGCACGGCTGCCCCTCGTTTTGTCTGGAACATTATGCCTTCGAGCTTACCGCTCATATAGTGGCCCTTTCCTTCAACAGGCCAGGAAATGAGCGTATCGGTAGCACGAGAGGGGTTCTTATCCTGTCCATCTGTCTTTTCAGCGCCCTGCGAGGTTCCCGAGGATTGAGGAGCGTTTGAGATTGAGGCGGGAGTCGCCGATGTAGGTTGCGCGGGTGAGGAGGCCGCGGGCGAAGTTGCCGCTGGTTGGGTCTGCGGTTTCTCTGGCGCGCTTGGCTGCGGGGTGCTCGTCTGTACCGCGCTTGGTTGAGGAGCTGTGGGTTGAACGGGCGGTGCCGCGCCCTTTGGCGCTGCCGCGACCGCGGGCGCGGCGCTTGAGTTCGAACCCGTGAATGAATTCGTAGGGGCGACCGAGGGGCTGCTGTTCATTGCGGACGCTGACACCGGCGCGACTGTCGTGGTGGATGGAAGCGATTGGGCGACCGCGGTCGATGCGCTGCTCTGTTCGGGAATTATGAGCACATCGCCTACTCGCAGCACGTATGAGTCTGAGAGATTATTCGCCGTCTTCAGTTCTTGAATCGAAATATCATATTTCTTCGCGATGCCGTAATATGTTTCGCCTTTGCCTACGACATGCACTTGCGGAATGAGCAGCACGATGCCTGGGCGTATCTTAGATGGATCGGTGATGCCATTAATATTCGCGAGCATCTCAAACGGAATGGAGTAACTCTTCGCGATGGAATAGAGCGTTTCCCCTGTCTGGATGACGTGGTATTCCTGTTCGGCCCCGCAGATCGCGAGAGGTGCGCCGAGAAAAATCGCGAGCAGTATCGATGCGATGATGATGCGTCTTGCC
>JAKALZ010000184.1 GCA_021813065.1 bacterium | reverse complement strand
GATGCGATGATGATGCGTCTTGCCATACAGCTTCCCAATTTAAGTATCGGCACCCGCGAGCCTTGGTTTAAGTTCAAAGTGTCGTTATAAAAATGGTGGATGTATGCGCGCGAAGGGTGCTCTTTTCAATGTATCGCCAAAACAGTAAAATATCTACAAAACTCACCGAGAGAGGTAATGTGCATGATTGAGCTATCGCCACTTCACGCGGCTCGCTACGCCTATGTTCCCAAGGTACCTGAAATCTTTCTTGAATCAATTCTGAATATTGCTCCGCGATCGACCGCAATTGTCGAGCCCGAGAAGGATCGTGAGGCGCTGAAAAACGCGTTTCCCAATAGCTATGGAAAGCCAGCCGTAGAGTTTGTCGCGGCTCAAAGCCCTTTAAAAACCAAGCCTCTCACCGTGGGTGTGATTCTCTCCGGAGGTCCCGCGGCAGGCGGCCACAATGTGATCGCGGGGCTCTTCGACGCGCTGAAGAAAGCGCACCCTCAATCGACCCTCATAGGTTTTAAGGGTGGTCCCTCGGGGCTTATCGATGGCACGTACATCGAACTTACGTCCGAGATCGTGGATCGATACCGCAATACGGGCGGTTTTGACATCATTGGTTCTGGAAGAACAAAAATCGAAACGCAGGAGCAGCTCGAAAAATCATTCAAAAACGCGAGGAACATTGCCCTGGATGCCCTCGTAGTTGTAGGCGGCGACGATTCCAACACCAACGCGGCGATGCTCTCCGAATACTTCAGGCAACGCGGCGCGGCGGTTACGGTGGTCGGTGTTCCGAAAACCATCGATGGCGATCTCAAGAATGAGTGGATCGAATCTTCGTTCGGATTCGACACCGCCACAAAGGTGTACGCCGAATTGATTGGGAACATCTGCCGCGACGCGGCTTCCGGGCGAAAGTACTGGCACTTCATCAAACTTATGGGACGCTCCGCTTCCCATATCGCGCTCGAGTGCGCTTTTTTGACGAGGCCCAATGTCGCCCTTATCTCCGAGGAAGTCGAAGCGAAGCAGATGAGCCTCTCCTCGATCGTCAATAGTATTGCGGACGCCATTTCGGCGCGCGCGGCCAAAGGCGAGAACTTCGGCGTCATCATCATTCCGGAGGGCCTCATTGAATTCATTCCCGAGATCAAACGCCTCATCGCGGAAATCAACGACATTATCGCGGCCGAGGGCTCTTTGTACGAAACACTCTCGAAGGGTGAAGTCCAGCGCTCCTTTATCGCGGCTCGCCTCGGCCCCGAGAGTGCCGCGCTCTTCTCAAGCCTTCCAGAGGTAATCCAGTCACAACTCTGCTGGGATAGAGACCCGCATGGCAATGTGCAGGTCTCGCGGATCGAAACCGAAAAATTGCTGGTCGAGATGACCTCGCGCAGGCTCCGAGAGATGGCCGAAAAGAATGAATATACTGGCAAATTCGACTATCAGACGCACTTCTTCGGGTACGAGGGAAGGTGCGCCTTTCCCTCTAACTTCGACGCTGACTATTGCTATTCGCTCGGTTACGACGCGTGCTTGCTCATTCTGCACAGCCTCAGCGGCTACATCGCCGCGATACGCAATCTGGCCGCGCCTGCGAAGGACTGGTTACCGGGTGGCATTCCGATTGTTTCCATGATGAACATTGAGCGCCGACACGGCAAGGACAAGCCTGTCATCAAGAAGGCGCTCGTCGAGATCGAAGGCAAACCCTTCAAAGCATTTTCTGAAGCGCGCGACGCGTGGGCACTGTCGTCGGACTATCGCATTCCCGGCGGCATCCAGTACTTCGGACCGCCGGCAATCACCGACATGCCCGCCATCACCCTTCAGTTGGAGCGAAACTCGTGAAACGAATAAAAAACGCCTCTATCGCGGCAGTCGTGTTCTGTATCTTCGCGGTGGCATCCGCGCAGGCGCAGACTCTGATGACCGCCGATCAATTCTTCGCGCAGCTCGCCGATAAGTACGCTTCGGTGACGGATTACCGGGCATCGGTGCAAATCGCCGCGGGGAAGCAGCCTATGTTCGGCACACTGCTCTTCAAGTCGCCCTCCCTCCTCAGAATCGACTTTACGCAGCCAGCTGATCAGGTCATTGTGTTCGACGGGAAAACTCTCCTCGTGTACCTCCCTCAGTATAGGGCGGTGCTGCGCCAAGACGCGGGAGATCAGGGAGTCTCGATGGGCGCCGCGGCCCTCGCCTCCAAAGAGGGGCTCTCGTTGCTCCGACGAAATTATACGATTGGCTGGGAGCACAATCCGAGCCCCGAGGCACTCGATCCAGGATCAAGCGAGCAGGTGTATCGCCTCATGCTCTCGCGAAAGAGCGTGTCTGAGGGTTATAAGAATATACGGCTTTCTGTGAGCGCTGACACAATGCTCATCCGAAGGCTCGAGGGCTGGACTGTCTCAAACGACAAGATCACCTTCGATTTTCAGAATATCAACCTAAATAAAGGTATCGCGGACGATAAATTCGTGTACGACGCGCCGGCGAACGCCAATGTGTACAATAATTTCTTGTTTCAGTGAGTGCGCGGGCAGAGCATAGGGAGCGGTGATGGGAAAGGTTGGGAGCATTTTTCGCGATGCTCGACTCGGTAAGGGTCTCACCCTCGATCAGGTAGCGGACGAGACCAATATCAGCAAGCGCTTCCTGCAGGGCATCGAGAGCGATAGCTATGATGGTTTTCCAGGTGAGGTGTACGCGCTCGGGTTTATTCGAAATTACGCTGATTTCCTCGATCTTGACGCAAGAAAAATGATCGAGCGCTACCATAGCGTCGATGCACCGCCGCAGGCAAGCCCCGAGGCGAGCGAACCGCACGAGGCGTCGCCCAGTCCCGAACACGCTGAGGCGGCTCACACAATCGAGCCGATCTCGACCCAACCAATGGCTGAGGAGAAGGAACAGACTCCTTCGCTCTTCGCAGAAGAAGATGTCACGCCTCCGACCGAAGAAGCTCCCCCGGTCAAAAAGGCTCAATCCCGAAAAAAACCTCAAAAAAAGCAGCGCGAACCGGACGCTTCCACGACAGCGCAGGCTGCGAAGTCTCCGAGCCAAGGCGACGATCAGAGCCTGCCGCGGAATACGCCCGCACTCGAAGAAGCGCGGGCGCAGGTGCCTGAACCCGCGCCCCCTCTTGAAAACAAGGACTCTGACTTCGCGCGGCACTCGGAACCTATCAAGAGCATTAAAAAGTCCCGCGTTCAGCTTGGAAGATTTGTGCCTCTTGCGCTCGTCGCAATCGTGATTGCCATCGCGGCGGTTAGCATTCTCCCGATGCTCAATTTTCGTGCCAAACCAGCCCGCAAACCAGTCGAATATCGCGCGGAGGGGCTTCCCTTTGAACTGCGGCTTTACACGCAGGACAAGGTCTTTCTTCCGCTCGGCAATGATTTTGTGTCAGTGACGCTCAGCTCCATCAAGGATAAAATCACGTTCGACACACCCTTCGGCGCCCTGAGCGTAGGACTCAATGATGATGTAGTGATCAACCCCTCCTCAGAGAGCGAAAGGCTCACTGCCTCCATTCTCGATTACGTTCCGAATGAGCCGCAAAACGGCGTCCGTGTCCGGTTCGACACCAAGGCGGCCCTCTCCAGCTCCGATCAACCGGGCGACATCACCGTCGCCGCAGACGGGCAGAAGAGCCAGGGCCCGCAAGCCTCCTCATCCCTTGTTGGGCAGGCTGACAATAACCCAGAACTGCTTTTCAGGAGTTCTGGAGGGGCTCACCCCTTCTATGTGAACGTGAGCTTTATGGCACCTGTGCTCTTCCGCTATGAGGCGGACAAGAAGGAGTGGGTCGAGAAATATTACAGAAAGGGTGAATCGATCACCGTCAACGCGTCGAACAGCATCACATTCTGGACCGCGAACGCCCAGGCCGTCAAAGTGAATGTATTCCAATCGGCGGGCAAATCAACTGAGCTTGTGATGGGGGGCGCCGGCGAAATCGCGGTAAAGCGCCTCTTCTGGTCAAACGCTCAGGGAGGCTGGGCGGTCGTCGCGGACTCGCTCGACTGAGCTTCTATTCGCCCATAGCACTGGGCAAGGACACACTCATGCCAACATTCTACATAGACCACCATGGCTGCGCGAAAAATCAAGTCGATGGCGAGGAGATCGCCGCGCGGCTCACCGATGCGGGATTCTTGAGCGCGGATACGCCAGATTCCGCGGAAATCATCATCGTGAACACCTGCGGTTTTATCGAAGACGCGAAAAAGGAATCGATCGGCGCGATTGTCAACGCAAAGTCGCGGTGGCCCGATAAAAAGATCATCGCCGCAGGCTGCCTCTCGCAGCGCTACGCGCAGGACTTCGCGGACGATTTTCCCGAGGCCGATGGAATTCTCGGCAACGCTGATCTCTCCGCGATCCCCGAGGTTGTCAGCGAGATATATCGCGGCGCGAGAAAAGTGTTCGCTCCCGCTCAAGGGAGCATAATGCCAGAAACCTACTACTCGCGAAAAACTCTCTTCGACTTTCCCGGCACCGCGCATCTCAAGAT
>JAKALZ010000183.1 GCA_021813065.1 bacterium | reverse complement strand
GAATTCCTTGAAAACGATGCGTAAAGCGGCAACAATAACGCGAGACCGCGAATAAAAAGGATTAATCAGATGCGACAACATCATGCGGACACACCCTGCGTCGCGCCGCTCCAGAATTCGGCGCAGCAGTACACGTGGGGCCACACGGAGGGTATTCTTCCCTTCATTCAAGCGAACCAGAAACCTGGTTTTCCTATCGGCGAAGTCTGGCTGGGAAGCCACGAGCGCGCACCTTCTTCGCTGCTCATAGGAGGCGCCGCGCGCCCGCTCGACGAGCTCATACGCGAGGATCCGCTGCATTGGCTGGGAGACCGCGTCGCCGAGCGCTTCCACGATATGCCTTACCTGTTCAAAGTGCTCGCCGCAGGCTCGCCGCTGTCGCTGCAAGTTCACCCCAATCTCGCGCAAGCTCAGGAAGGTTTTGCGCGCGAGGAGCGAAGCGGTCTGCCGAGATCTGCCCCCGAGCGCACCTATAAAGATCCGCGTCACAAGCCGGAACTCGCGGTGGCGCTCACGCCTTTTACCGCAATGGCAGGTTTTCGAGATTCCACGGAGATTGCCCGCCTCTTGGGTCGCGAACTCGCGCGGCGGCTCGATTTCAATGTTCGGAAGCCTGAGGAGTTCAGAGAATTCATCCGGCGTCTTTTCTCGATGCGACCCGATGTGTTTGCCTCTGGGCTCGAACGCTCTCTCGCGGCGCGCGCGAATGAACTCGCCAGCTCGGCCGCCGCGCGCGAGCAGGACGCAGGGAGCCTCGTCCTTGAGCTTCAAAGCCTCTACCCTCATGACCCTGGGCAGTTTGGCCCCCTGCTCTTCGATATTCTCAAACTCTCGCCCGGCGAGGGGCTCTTTGTACCAGCAGGGGTGATCCACGCCTACGCAAGAGGAAGCATCCTTGAGATCATGGCCTGTTCCGACAACGTGATACGCGCCGGCCTCACGATCAAATATGTCGATGTCGATCTCCTCTGCGATATCCTCGACCCTGTAGCTGTCCCGAGCCGCATCGCTCCTGAAATCCAGCGCCCCGACTGGGGAGAGCGCGCGCTGTACGCGACGCCGGCAGAAGAGTTCAGGCTCGAGCGATGGACGATGTCCGCCGCGCCTGAGGAGGCTCGTGCGGAACTCGCTCCTGAGGGACCTGAAATTCTCCTCTGCACGGAGGGCGAGTTCTCGCTCAGCAGGGGGTCGGCTCCTCCGAGCACACTCTCCGCGCGCCAGTCCTGCTTCATCGCGGGCGGGTGCGGCGATGTGAATATCGAGGGTCACGGCACGCTCTGGCGCGCCGCGATCGGCGGAGACCTCGCGTGAGTGCCATTCGGGCTGGCGCTGTGTCGGAGGGCGACAATCCGCGCGGCTCCCTGGTGCTTGCCATCTGGGTAGACGCGGACTCAGTGCCCAAGGATATCCGCCCACTCCTTCTTCGCAGGGCTACGGCACAGCGTGCCTACGAGGGAGTACGCGTCGATGTCCGCTTTGTCGCGGCGCGCGCGCTTTCCGCCATCCCAGATTCGCTCCTCACCGTCGTCGAACCCGGCAAAGGCGCCGCCGATGCGGCCATAGAGGAGCGCCTCGCCGCGGCAGACATCGTCGTCACGAGGGATATTCCTTTCGCGGAACGCGTTCTCACCAAGGGCGGACTCGCGATCAACGACCGCGGCGAGACCTTTACCCGCGAAAATATCGCACCACGCCGCTCGCTCCGCGACGCCATGGCCTCGCTCCGCGAACTGGGTATCGCGCCCGCAAGCCCCAAGGGCTCGCGCCGCAGCGCGGCCGACACTAAGCGCTTCGCTGACGGGATCGAGCGCCTCATCGTGCGCGCGGTCCGTGAAAAAAAACGTTTACGGTGAGACAGGAAGCTGATTTGCAGGCTGAGCCGAATGTTCGGCTGCCGCCTTCTGCGTCGAATCGACCGGCACCGCCACTGGAATTGCGGCGCCAGGAATTGCCGTGCCAGGGATTGCCGCCCCTGAAATCGCCGCGTTCGGGGCTGCGGCGCCCGGAACTGTCGTGTCTGGAACTGGCGCCTCACTCTGCGGAGTTCCATTTTCAGTCGCTGTTGCGTCGCCGTTCGCGGTGAGATCGGCAGACGGTTCCAGCCCGGCCGGGGGCGGATTTTCCGCCGCGATCGCCGCGGTGGGCACGGGCGCGACATAGCGCTGTACCAGATATTCGTAGCGCTCGCGCAGAATCAAAGATTTGTACATTGTCGCGGGCGTGTACTTGATAGGTGAAGACAAAAGCGCGATGAGCTTCGCCGCCTCGTCGGCTCCAATGCTGGCGACACCTCTTCCATAGTACACGCGCGAAGCCCGCTCGATGCCGAAAATGCCCTTCCCCCACTCCGCGTAGCCGAAATACAATTCGAGGATGCGATCCTTGGAAAGAATCGCCTCGAGCTCAAGCGCGGTGATGATCTCGAAATACTTGCGGATGTAGCTCTTGTCGGGGATGAGGAAGAGTGTGCGGGCCACTTGCATGGTCAGCGTGCTGCCGCCATACATGGGTTGGCCAATCTTGCTATTGAGTTCCTTCGCCCTCTTGAGCGCCTCGAAATCGATGCCATGATGCTCATAGAATTTCCCGTCTTCGACCGAGACGAGCATCCTGCGCACCGAGAGCGGGACCTGCTGTATCTTGAGAGGAATCGGTTTCTGCACCTTCCAGTGATTCACCATGGAGCGATACATCATGAGGACGGTGGTGGGAGGATTCGCGAATTTATAAGCAAAAATGACCGCGCTGGTCAGCGCGATGTAGAAGAGATGCATAAAAAGGATGGCGAGGAGGGCGAGCCGAACCACGCGCCATACCGGGCTTCTCTTTTTTCGTACCGCGCGAGAAGGCGCGCCGAGCGAGTCCGCGTTATCTGTACCACCCATACTATGTCAGCATTATACGAGAGCGCCCGCTTCGCAGGAAGCGGGCAGATCGAAATAGGAGGCTGGCGGCAGGCGGGCCGCGCTCGCACGATCCGCCTGCGCTCAACTACCTCACCAGGAAATGAGTGGCCTGTCCGGCCGCGATGTACCACGAAATGAAGAGCGCGTTGATGAGAGCTCCCGCGTAGATCCTCCCGGTTTTTTCATAGAACCAGGTCGAGAACAGGCTCGTCACAATCATGAGCGGCAGGAATTGAATGGCGATTATCGTGTTGAGCGGCTGCGCTGCGCTGAGCAGAGTTCCGCCCGCGAATAGCGGAATGTACTCCAGCAACAAGAACACGAGAAAGCCGACCGAGGCTGTGCCGATCGAGAACCAGTACCTCGATGCCGCGCGTGCGCTCCCGCAGCGAAGCTGGCCATTCAGTACCAGCGACGACGCAAGATAGAAGAAAAGGAAAACCGGCGCGTAGGACAGCGCGATTCTAGCCTGTACCGGCGATGGCAGCTTGAGGGCGAGCACCCAGAAGCGGAAATCAATTTTGAAGAGGAAATCAGCAACGCTGAGCAAAAATACGCCACCGATGATCACCGCGAAGCCAAAACACAGGGTTCTCCACAACTCTCCCCATGAAATCGTCAGACCATAATCTTCAGCTTTGGCGCCACTTTTGCGATTCATGGCGAAATGCCACAGCACAAAGAGCACGACGCTGATGATGCCGTTGAACAGTGCCCATATCGCCAGCTGGCTCGTGATGTTCTGAGGCCAGAACGTGCCACCTTTCACAAGCGTCGTACCCCAGCCCATGAAGGTGAAAAAAGTCAGGGCGGGTATCGCCGTCGCGATCAGCGCGCCAATCCACAGCCCGGCTCCCTTGGCCGGTTTTCCCGCAGGCAACGGTTTGACGATTGGAGCGAATGCCGGCACTGAGAGCAGCAGCCCTCCCAGGCCAAGGATAAAGATCACGAAGCCGACAAAGGCGGCGAGCGTCATGAGTTCCTTCCAGAACCAGATCTGATTCGAAGAAGCCAATCCATTGCCACCCTGCAGGGTCTGAGCGAACCAGTCGATCGAGTGGCCGATCGCGACCTTTGAGATGTGATCGCCGGGGTGTGTCGTCACAGGCTGATACAGCACTCGCGCGGTGCCGTCGGCGATCGAGCCGTACACTTTTCCGACTTCGATGGGAGCGGTCGTGCCGAACACTGCCTGGAGCTTGGGGCTGTTCGGCGCGTCTCTGCCCCTCGGGACGCTCCACATCAGCACGGAGAACTCATCCATCGTGCTGTACACCACCGCGAGATTTCTGGGCCATGTGGGAGAACCTTCCGCGGCGTATGGCTTTCCGGTCGAAGATCCTTCGAGCACGATCGACTTGTACGCGTCCGGCATGACGGCAGCCGCGGCGAGAATCGTCCAGCCACCCATCGAATGACCCTCCATCCCGATGTTGTTCTTGTCGACGATATCGAGCGATCGGAGATACGCGAGCCCGTCAGGTCCGCCAAACCCATTCGCGAATGCCGGCGAATCGGAGTATCCATGCCCTGTCTCATCCATCTCGAGCACGACATATCCCCGCCTCGCGAATTCGATCGAAAACCCCGACTGTGTCTCCCGCGAATT
>JAKALZ010000182.1 GCA_021813065.1 bacterium | reverse complement strand
GAGGAAAGGGCGACATCGTCGTGCTCGAGGGCATCCCCTGCGTGATCAACACTGAGCGCGTCGACGGCTTCAAGGACGTGATGGCGAAGAAGTACCCCGGCGTCAAGATCCTCGATTCGCAGCCGGCCTACTGGGACACCCAGAAGGGCCTCGAGATCATGACCAACTATCTCCAGAAGTACAAAAAGATCGACGCCGTGTGGGCGCAGGATGACGACGTCCTCGTCGGCGTGCTCCAGGCCTACAAGGAATCCGGCCGCAAGGATATCAAGATCTTCCTCGGCGGCGCGGGCAGCAAGATCATGATCAAGAAAGTCATGGACGGCGATCCGCTCGTCCAGGCCGATGTCACCTATCCGCCATCGATGATCGCGACCGGCGTCACCCTCGCGGTGTACGGCGTGCGCAATCAGCCGATCCCCGGCTTCTATCAGCAGAAAATCCCCTCGCAGATCATTCTCGCGGCGGAGCTGATCACGAAGCAGAACGCGAAAGACTACTATCAGCCCGATTCGATTTTCTGATCGACACTCACTGTTGAAACCTAAAAACAATAAAAAATGTACACAGGCCATTCCGGAGCGACACCGGGGTGGCCTGTTTTTTTTGCGTTTTGACGAAGGCGCGGCGATATGGTAGAACTGGTAGAGAAATGGAGGCAGGTGCAATGAAGCGCGCAATGTTGGGAATGGTGCTATTGATCATTGGGTGTGGAACGCTATGGGCGCAGGCGGCCCCAGCGGATCAGCGCGGCGCCACCTCGCCGAGCCCACGTCCGGCGCTCGCCGACATGCCCTCGATCCTCGATCACATGCTCGACAATCACTATATGCCCTCCGCGCAGGTTGGCATGGGTAGCTTTACCTACGCCGACACGCAGCTACCCACTCCTTTCGCGCGATGGTTTGAGGATGAGCTCAGGCTCGCCCTGGCTCAAACCGCAAAAATGAAGCTCTTCGACAAACAGGTCGCGGCGGCGATGGACCCCGCCATTCGCGCGCAGTACGCGGAATTCTTTGGAAAAGATCGTGCGGATTCGATTTTGTACGGCGTATATCGGCCAGACGGAGGCGGCGTGGTTGTAACGATGTCGCTGACCGACCTTGCCACGGGTGGGCTCATAGCGGAGACACGCTATCGTGTTACCGCCGCGGCCTTGCCTGCTGATGTCTCGGTGTTGGTTCCCAGCGGAGGAGAGCAGCGCGTGGGTTCGGGCGATTTTTCGATCAGCCTTGCGTCAGACCGGGGAATCGGCGCAACATACCGCGATGGAGAAAAACTCGTCCTGCGCCTCACTTCCACCAAGGACGCTTACCTCAAGATTTACCACATCGACGTACACGGAGTGGCGCAGCTGATCTGGCCGAACCGCTTTGGTGGTTCAGGAAAAATACACGCTGGAGAGGCACTCACATTTCCTGGCCCAGGGGATGCTTTCCAGTTCGTGCTCGGAAGACCCTATGGAACCGAATATATCAAAGCCATAGCATCTACAAAACCGTTTGCGAGCGTGGAAGCTGATTTTTCTGATCTGCGGGGGCCGGCGGCGAGCGCCATCACGAGAGGGCTGAGCGTTGTCTCGACCGATGCCGCGCGCGCCGAAGCGCTCGTGGTGTACGAGATTCTGCCCTAGGGAGAACGACTCGGCGTTGCCCCTGCCCATGCGGCGCGCGGCTCCGCATCCGTATCGATTGTGCGCGGCTCCGCATCCGTAACGACTGAGCCCGGCGCTGGTTCTCCCTTGGCGCTGGTTCTTGCACCCTCGGCGCGTCCACACTACACTTGCCCAAGGCATTCAGCATGAAAGTACATTTCGCACAACTCAATCAGGAAGAACAGCGCGTCCTGGCGCGGCTCAAGGCGACGCTCGCGCTGCGATTGGCGGAAAAGGCGTGGGATGCGGATCCTGCTCTGCGGCAGAGTGCTTCGGCGCGCGGAGTGGCGATGAAGATCGGTGTGGGCGGGGCAGGGTCCTCGATGTCGCTCGATGTACCCGCGGAAGCCGTCCCTGAGCCTGAAAAGGCACGCGCGAGGCGTCCTTCGCTCAAGCTCTATTTTCCCAGCGCTGAGGCTGCGGTGAAGGTTCTCTCCGGCGCGAAAGGGTTCGCGATACCGCTTCCGCTCAGGGGTGGCGCATTCAGCGCGCTCGGTTTCTTCAAGCGCGCCTCGTCGAGAGCGACCGAGCTGCTGCGCGACCCCGCCACTCCGGCAGAGATCAAGGCGAAGCTCCTCCTCGCGGCGACGCTCTTTGGCCTTCAGGCGATCGCTGGCGAATCCTACCTCGCGCGCAGGATGCGGATCGTGCCCGATGGCACAGTGCGTGTTCGAGTCGAAGATATCGAGTATATCGTTATTAAAAATGGAAATAGCATCAAGGTCCAAAAAAATGCGTCGGCCCATGCGACCACTTCTGCGGGCAACTTCTTGGAGCCAACTCTCGCCGACGCCGAGCTCAGCTTTGCGGACTACCGCAGCGCGATCGAGGTGCTCTCCGGCGCGCGCCAGGCGGTGGTCGCCCTCGGGTCGGGGCAGGTGCGCATCGAAGGACTTCTGCCCCTCGTGCAGGGGCTTTTCGCGGTGCTCGACCGCCTTTCCTGGTATCTAGGAGTCGAACTATGAGCGATTTCAGCGCCTCCAAGGCATATTTCGAGCGCGCGGCCAAGGTGATCCCCGGAGGTATCTACGGATCGAAGAGTCCCGGCTTCCTGGTACCGGGCCATTTTCCCTACTACCTCTCGCGCGGAGCGGGCAGCCACATCTTCGATGTCGACGGCAATGAGTTTATCGACTACCTCTGCGGGTATGGCAGCCAGATCGTCGGCTACGGAAACCCGGCGGTGGATGGCCCCGCGCTCGAGCAGGCGCGAAAGGGCGACCTTCTCAACCAGCCGCATCCGGCAATGGTCGAACTCGCCGAGCGCCTCGTCGCGCTCGTGGAGGGGATGAACTGGGCCGTTTTCGTGAAGAACGGCACCGACGCCACCACGCTCGCGACTTCAATCGCGCGGGCCGACACGGGCAAGCAGATCATCGTCGCCGCGGACGGGGCCTATCACGGCGCCGCGAACTGGTGCTCGACCAATGTCTTCCCAGTCTTTACCCACGCGGAGCAGCGCGATGTCCGCTTTTTCCCCTACAACGATGTCGCGGCGCTCGAGGCGCGTTTTGCCGAGGAGCGGGGCAAGATCGCCTGCCTCATCCTCACGCCCTACCACCATCCGACCTACAAACCCCAGCAGCTGCCCACCCCCGAATTCATCCAGGCGGCCGAACGCCTCTGCCGCGACGAGGGCGCATGGTTCATTATCGACGATATCAGGGCGAATTTCCGCCTCGACGCGCGGGGCAGCCACGTATACTTCGGAGCCCACCCCGATCTTGTCACGATAGGGAAGGCCCTCGCCAACGGCTACCCGATTTCGGTGCTTATGGGGAGCGAGAAGCTGAGGAAAACGGCATCAAGCTTCTTTATCACGGGGACTTACTGGATGAGCGCCGTGCCGATGATCGCCTCGCTGGCAACGCTCGGCGAAATGGAACGGATGGGCGGAACCGCGCGCCTGGCACAGCTCGGCGGCATGCTGAGAGAAGGGCTGGAACGGTTCGGACGCGAGGCGGGATTTGGCGCGCGGGTCTCTGGGCCCTCAGCGATTCCATACCTCACGTTCGATGAAGATCCCAATCTTTATCTCAATCAGCGCTTCTGCGCCGCGATGGCGGATCGGGGAGTGTTCATGCACCCCCACCACAACTGGTTCATCTCGCTGGCACACACTGAGGACGATATCGCGCGGACCCTGGAAGCGGCGCGCGAGGCCTTCCGCGAGCTGGTTCCAAAAACCGGCGCGCGGCACGTTCAGTAAGGCGCGTCCTCGACCACGCGCGCACTGAAAGGCTCTCGCTGAACAGAGGGCGACTCGTCTCGCGCGGAACCGGTTCAGCCGCCTATTGCCTTGAGCAGCTCCGCGAGTGCGACACCGAGGTAGTTCCCTATCGCATACCCGATGATTCCCGTCGTGATACCCGGCAGAATGAGTTTGCGCGCCTTGATGGACACGGCGGCAAGACCCACAAAAGGTGGCGAGCAGATCGCCGAGACCGACACGATCAGCATCGTGTCCACGTCGATCTTGAAGAGGGCGCAGAGCGCGGCGTGAAGCAGGAATGAACCAAAGAGCACCAGCGCGACATAGATGAAGTAGGTGCCCGCGCTGCTGAATATCTGAGCGATGTTGCCCATAGCGCCCACCGCGACCGCGAACACGTAGAGGAAATACTCACCTGTCGCGAAAGTCATCGGGAGCGCGCGGATACGAGGCACAAAGGACGCGCCGAGCGCCAGACTCGTGATGAGAAGAATTGTCGCCATCGTTTGAAAGTCGGCGGGGATGAACGACGAGAGCCCAAGCGAAAGACCCACGATCGCCGCCGCCAATCCGAAACCGACGAGGATTTTCTTCCACTGGCCCTTCTTGAAATACTCTGAAAATCCTGTGTCGAAGTTGAGATTCGTTGGCGACGCGCCATCGCTGTCCCAATTTTTAACTGGCAAGAAGCGGCGAA
>JAKALZ010000181.1 GCA_021813065.1 bacterium | reverse complement strand
ATTCTCATTCTGGACGAACCGACCAAGGGCATCGATGTGGGCACGAAGTCCGCCGTCCATGAATTCATGTCGTCGCTCGCCGCCGAGGGGATCGCCATCATTATGATCTCATCGGAACTTCCCGAAGTGCTCGGCATGTCGGATCGCATCGTGGTAATGCACGAGGGCACGGTTTCCGCGGTGCTGGATCGCGCCGACGCCACGGAAGAGAAAGTCCTGCGTGCCGCGACGGGGGTACGCGAATGAAAAAGATTTTCGCTCGAAAAGAAATGAGCGTCGCGGCGCTCATCGTCGTGATGACGCTGGCGATTGGTCTCAGGGCGCCCAGCTTCCTCAGGTTCGGCAACCTGATCGGTGTGGTGGGTGACACCTCGGTGCTCGCCATAGTCTCGCTTGCCCAGCTGGGCGTGATCCTCATTGGGGGCATCGATCTCTCGGTGGCGTCGACCATGGCGCTCGCCGGCATGATTGTCGCCTTGACGAACCAGCACAATCCGCAGATTCCCGCCTGGGTGTACCTGCCCATGTCGCTCGGAATCGGCGCCGCGCTGGGAGCCGTGAACGGCGTCCTCGTTGCGTGGGGCAGATTGCCGCCCATCGTCGCGAGCCTTGGCACAATGAGCATCTACCGGGGCGCGGTGTTCCTCATCTCGAAGGGGCAGTGGGTAACGGCCCACGAAATGAGCGTAGGCTTCCGGAGAATTCCTGAAGGAAAAATGCTGGGGCTCCCCTATATGCTCTGGATCGCCGCCGCGATAGCCCTCTTCTACTTCATCCTCATGCGCTATACGAGGTCGGGACGCGACGTGTACGCGTTCGGCGGAAACGCGAGCGCGGCGCGTTACGCGGGTGTCAACGAGCGCAAGGTCGAGATGCTCGTATTCGTGGTGTCGGGGGCGCTCGCCGCGCTCGCGGGGCTCATCTATGTCTCCCGCTACGGCATCGCGCAGAGCGAGACCGCCACGGGATATGAGCTCAACACGGTGGCCGCGGCGGTGCTCGGCGGCGTGAATATCGCGGGAGGCTCGGGCACGGTGCTCGGCGTACTCCTCGGCTCGCTCTTCATAGGTATTGTCAACAATGCGCTGCCCGTGCTCAGGATGTCGCCCTTCCTCGAGATGCTCATCCAGGGAATCATCATCCTCACCGCGGTCGTCGCGAACACGGTCGCTGACATGCGCGCGAAAAAATCGCTGAGCTCCGGGAGGCGGCTATGAGCACGGAAGGCACTGGTTTTGTTGACACATCGAGACTGACCAGGATGAGCGCGGGCCGCCGCGTGGCCGACTTCCTCCTGCGCTGGGAAACGATGCTCTTTATCATCTTCGTTCTTGTGTGCGTGGCGAACTCGATTCTGTCGCCTTATTTCCGCGACCCGAAAAATCTGTTCGAGACCACCTTCAACTTCATGGAGAAGGCGATCATGGCAATGCCTATGATGTTCGTGATATTGCTCGGCGACATCGACATCTCGGTATCGGGCATCATTTCGCTGTCGAGCCTCTTTATGGGCATGGCAAGCCTCGGGGGCATCGACACTCCGACACTCGTAATGATCGGGCTCGGTGTCGGACTGGCCTGTGGATTCTTTAATGGCCTTCTCATAACCCAGCTCGATATTCCCTCGATCGCGGTGACCATCGGCTCCTCATCACTCTTCAGGGGCATCGCGAACGCAGTGCTCGGCGACAAGGCCTTCACGAAATTTCCCGACAGCTTCGCGTACTTTGGCCAAGGCTATATCGGCACAAGCCCGATTCCCTTTGAAATGGTGGCCTTCGCCGTCACGGCCATTATCGCTGGCGTGATCCTCAATCTGACCGCGTACGGACGGCACACCTACGCGATCGGCAACAACAAGGTCGCCGCGCGCTTCTCCGGCGTGCCGGTAAAGCGGGTGCGTCTCCTGGCCTTTGCGGCGAACGGACTTGCGGCAGGCATCGCGGCCGTGCTTCTCACCTCGCGCATCGGCTCGATGCGCCCCAACATCGCCTCGGGCTGGGATCTCGACGTGATCACTACCGTGGTGCTGGGCGGCGTGGCGATTACCGGCGGAAAGGGAAATATCGTCGGAGTCCTCATCTCGATCTTCCTGCTCGGATTCCTCAAGTTCGGCATGGGAGTATTGAATATCTCCGGTAAAGTCATGAACATCATCACAGGGATACTGCTCATCGTCGCGATCCTCTTGCCGAAATTCACGGACAACGTGCGGATGAGCATACGGGCGGGAGCGGCGAAGGCCACCGCGAAAGCGAGGAAAACAGCATGAACATTTCATCTCGGCATACGGTTCAAAACGGCGTATTCGACGCGGCTATCGAACAGTACGCGGCCCTCGGCGTCGATGTCGAGGACGCGATCGCGAAAGCGCGGGCGCTTCCCATTTCCCTGCACTGCTGGCAGGGCGATGACGTGGGCGGATTCGAGAAGGCTGGCGCCTCGCTCGAGGGCGGCGGCATTCAAGTCACGGGGTCGTACCCCGGCAAAGCCAGAACCATTGACGAACTCCGCGCCGACATCGAGCGCGTGAAGTCGCTGGTTCCCGGCGCGATGCGGCTCTCGCTCCACGCGATCTATGGCGATTTCCACGGCGCCGCGGTCGACAGAGACGAACTCGAGCCTGCGCACTTCTCGAGCTGGATCGAATGGGCAGCCGCGACGCGCGTTCCGCTCGATTTCAACGCGACATTCTTCTCGCACCCTTTGGCCGCCGACGGGCTCACGCTGAGCCATTCCGACGCTTCGGTGCGCGCGTTCTGGATCGAGCACGCCAGGCGGGCCCGCAAGGTCGCGGCGGCATTCGGCGCGGCGCAGGGTTCGCCGTCGATGCACAATCTGTGGGTGCCCGACGGTTCCAAGGACAAAACCGGGGAGCGCCGCGCCGCGAGGGAGCGCCTCATCGCAGCGCTCGACGCGGTGTACGCGGAGAGCTTCGATTCTGCCACGCTGGAGGACGCCGTGGAGGGAAAGCTTTTCGGTATAGGCGCCGAATACTTCACTGTCGGCTCAAACGACTTCTACCTCGGCTACGCGGCGACGCGCAAGCTCTTTCTAACGCTCGACATGGGCCACTTCCACCCCACGGAGAGCGTCGCCGACAAGATTCCGGCGGTGCTGCCCTTTGTGCGCGGCATTCTGCTGCACATGAGCCGAGGCGTGCGCTGGGACTCAGACCACGTGCTGATTCAAAGCGACGAATTGGCGGACGTGGCTTCCGAGGTGGTGCGCTGCACCGACGGGAACCCTGGCGCGCCGAGCGCGAGGATCAAGGTAGCCCTCGACTACTTCGACGGATCGATTAATAGGATCGGCGCGTGGGCGATCGGCGCCCGGGCGGCGCGCAAGGCATTTCTCTGCGCGCTGCTTGAGCCGTGGCAGAGGGTGGCGGAGGCGGAACGCGCCGGCGATGGGTTTGCGCGGCTCGCGCTGTTCGAGGAGGAGAAGAGTCTGCCCTGGGGGGCCGTGTGGGAAGAACTCTGCCGGCGCGATGGCGTGCCGACCGACGCGCGGTTTATCGCCGAGGTGCATGCATACGCGCGCGATGTGCTCGCGAGGAGGCATTAAATCATGAACAATACAGACTCAGGCGCCGGAACGCGCCCTGCATCGCGCGCTGCTTCTCGCCCCTCGCTCGCCGCGCTCGTCGAGGTATCTCGCCGCTACGGCGCCGACCCCGAGTGGGTGCTCGCCGGCGGCGGCAACACCTCGCTCAAGACCGCGGACAGGCTCTTCATCAAGGCCTCGGGCTTCGCGCTCGCGACCATCGGCAAGGACGGTTTCTGCGAAATCGACCGCACGAAGCTCGACGCTATGTGGCGCAGGCAGTATCCGCCAGAATCCAAGGCGCGCGAGGCCGCCGTGCTCGCCGACCTCTTCGCCGCACGCGTTCAGGGCGAAGAAAAGCGCCCTTCGGTGGAAACACTCCTCCACAGTCTCTTTCCTCAGACCTATGTGGTGCACACCCACCCCGCGCTCATCAACGGGCTCACCTGCGGCAAAGACGGCGAACGCGTCTTCAGCCAGCTCTTCAGCGACGAGGCGATCTGGGTTCCCTTCATCGATCCAGGTTACACGCTCGCAAAGGCGGTTTCCCTGAAATTCGACGCCTTTGTCGCCGAAAAGGGATTCGCGCCTCGCTTCATGCTGATGCAGAACCATGGGTTTCTGGCTGCGGCGGACAGCATCGAGGAAATCGACAGGATTTCGTTCTCTGTGGTGCAGCGGCTTAAAAAGTTCATCGCAGAATTGGAAATCGAAGGGCACGCCCGCTTCGCGCCCGATTTTAGCGCGTGCGCGGTGAACGCACTCGATCTTGCGCGCGTCGTGGCGACGCTCGAGCGCGCGTACCGCGCGAGCGCTTCCGGATCGCCGCATGAGCTCGCGGCGCCGACAGCCTCTATCGAACTCAGCGTTCTCCACCACGCGAGCCGCGCGGTACTCAGGTTCGCGGCGGACTCCTCGGCATTCGCGCCGCTTGCTGGCGCCTTTACACCCGACCATATTGTGTACGCGGGCCACGAATTTCTGCGCGTCGACAGCGAGGATGCGCTTGCAGGCGCGCTC
>JAKALZ010000180.1 GCA_021813065.1 bacterium | reverse complement strand
GCCGACCTCGTCGGCGTGGCTTCAGGACTCTCCGCGGGGGGCAAAATTCCCTTCGCCGCGACCTTCGGCTGCTTCGCCTCGCGCCGCGCCTACGACCAGTTTTTCCTCTCCGCGAATTACGCGCGGCTCAATGTCAAACTCATCGGCACCGACCCGGGTGTCACCGCCGCGTACAATGGCGGCACCCACATGCCCTTCGAAGACCTCACCCTCATGCGCGTCATCCCAAACCTCACCATTGTCGAGCCAGCTGACGCATCCTCGCTCGCGGCGGTCACGCGAATCGCCGCGGAGACCAACGGCTGCTTCTACATGCGGCTCCAGCGGAAAGCGGCGCCCCAGGTCTATGCCGACGGTGAAACCTTCGAACTCGGCAAGGCCAAGGTGCTTCGCAAGGGTAAGGATGTCACGCTCGTCGCGCTCGGCACCGTGATGGTGAACGAGGCGCTGAAGGCGGCCAAGGTCCTCGCCGAAGAGGGCATCGAGGCCACTGTCATCGACGCGATCTGGCTCGCTCCCCTCGACGAGGCCACCATTCTCGCCAATTCCCTGGGCGGCCGCATCGTCACCTGCGAGAACCACAGGATCACCGGGGCCCTAGGCTCGGCAGTCGCCGAACTCATCGCCGAGAAGGCGCCTGGAATGCGGCTTGCGCGCATCGGAGTCGCCGCGAACCTATTCGGCGAGGTCGGTACCCTCGACTGGCTCGCCGAGCGCTTCGAACTCACCGCGCCGCACATCGCGGACGCGGCCCGAAAGCTTATGAAGTAACAGAGCGACAGCGGCAGCGCGCGATCGTGCATGCGGGAGGCCTCTACCGGCCTCCCTGTACAACGCGCCCGGCGCGCGCCACTACAGCTGTCAATTTCATATTCAGTAAGGAGCTACCACCATGGCGGAAAAGATTGTCATCGCGATCGCATCGGATCTCTCCGGTTTTCCTCTCAAGCGCGAAGTCGTGAAACACCTTCGTGAAAACCACCCCGAAGTCGACGTGCTCGATTTCGGCATCGAGCGCGAAGACGCGCCGCAGCCCTACTACATCCAGGCGCCGAAAGTCGCCAAGGCCATCCAGGAAGGGCGCGCCCAGAAGGGCATCGCCATCTGCGGCACTGGCCAGGGCATGGCCATCGTGTGCAACAAGCACAAAGGCGTGTACGCCTGCGTGGCCGACGACATCTTTTCCGGCGAGCGAGGGAAGATCATCAACAACGCAAACGTGATCACGATGGGCGGCTGGATCACCGCGCCCTTCCTCGGCTGCCAGATCGTCGATGCGTGGCTCTCGGTCCAGTTCACCCAAAAGATGGAGTTCAAGCGCGAATTCCTCACCAACGCGTTCAACAATGTGCAGAAGATCGAAGAGGAGCAGTTCAAATGAGCGAGCATACTTCTCCCGCCTCCTCGAACCCTTCCGCCCAGAGCGACGACGCGGCGGCTAACCGCGCGCTCATCGACGGCTACATTTCCCGAGCCCGCGCGGCGCAGAAAATCGCCGCGACCTGGAGCCAGGAACGCGTCGACGAAGTCTGCGTCGCCGTCGGCTGGTCGGTCTACAACGACGAAAACATCCGTGTCCTCGCGGAATCCGCGGTCGCCGAAACCGGCATGGGCCGCGTCGCCGACAAGATCACCAAGCACAAGAACAAAGTGATGGGAGTCCTCCGCGACATCCAGGGCGTGCTGACCGTAGGGCTCATGGAAATCGACCAGGCACGCGGACTTCGCAAGTACGCAAAGCCCGTCGGCGTCGTGGGCGCCCTCGCGCCCGTGACGAACCCCACCGCCACGCCCGCCTCCAACGGACTCTCGATCCTCAAGGGCGCGAACGCCGTCATCTTCGCACCGCACCCCAAGGCAAAGAAATCCACCGCCCTCGCCTGCGCCTACATGCGCGAGGCGCTCAAGAAGGTCGGAGCTCCCGTCGACCTCGTCCAGGTCATCGAAGAACCCTCGATCGATCTCACCCAGGAACTCATGCGCCAAGTCGACCTCATCGTCGCCACCGGCGGCGGGGCGATGGTCAAGGCAGCCTACTCCTCCGGCAAGCCAGCGTATGGGGTAGGCCCCGGCAACGCCGTCCAGCTCCTCTGCGAAGACGCGGACGCCGACGACGCCGCCAAAAAGATCGCCACCTCGAAGAGCTTTGACAACGCGACAAGTTGCTCAAGCGAAAACTCAGTCGTCGTCCACCATAGTGTCTGGGACCGCTTCCTCGCGGGTCTCGCCCGGGAAGGCGGCTACCTCTGCAACGAAGCTGAGAAACGCGCCCTTCGCCACTACCTCTGGGTCGTCGGCAAGAACGGGCAGGAAAACCTCAACCCCGCGATCATCGCCCAGGACGCCGACAAGATTGCGCGCGGCGCTGGCTTCGAAGTCCCGTCAGGCACGAGATTCCTCGTCGTGACCGGCGAGCAGCCCATCGAATCCGATCGCTACTTCTGGGAAAAAATATCCCCCGTGTTGACGGTTCTCCCCTGCGACTCTTTCGAACAGGGCATGAGCTATGTCGAGCGGATCACCGACCTCTGCGGCACCGGGCACTCGTCGGGCATCTTCACTTTCAACGACGATTACATCGAAAAGATGGGCGCGCACATGCGCTCCAGCCGCATCATGGTTCGCCAGCCCATGGTTTCGGGAAACGGCGGCGCTTTCTTCAACGGCATGCCCAGCACCGTCACCCTCGGCTGCGGCACCTGGGGCAACAACATCACCACCGAGAACATCCACTGGAAACAGTTCATCAATGTCACGTGGCTCGCGATGCCCATCGAACCGAACAGGCCAAGCGACGAATCGATTTTCGGCGCCTACTGGGAGCGCTACGGAAAATGAAACTCCACGAATTCCAGGCGAAAGCCCTCTTCAGAGATTATGGAATCCCCACTCCGCAGGGTGAACTCGCGGCCACAGTCGAGGCCTCGATCGAGGTCGCGAACCGCGTTGGCTACCCCTGCGTCCTCAAGAGCCAAGTGCTGCGGGGAGGACGCGGCAAGGCTGGCCTTGTAAAGATTGTCCACACTCCGGAAGAGGCGCGTACCGCCTCGGAATTCATCTTCTCATCAGATTGGAAGGTACGACGCATCCTCATCGAACCCGCCATCAACCACTCGCACGAACTGTACATCTCATTTTCCGCCGACGCGCCATCCGGTACGCACCTTCTTCTTGCGAGCGCCGAGGGCGGCGTTGAGATCGAAGAACTCGCTCGAACCGCGCCCGAAAAGATCATCCGCAAGAACATTGACAGCGTGCGCGGCATCATGCCCTTCGAAGCGCGTGCGCTCGCCTACGATCTAGGCTTCAGCCCCTCCATCGCTAAGAACTTCGCGCCCAGCGTCGAGAAATTATTCAGGCTCTACATCGAAAAGGATGCCGAACTGGCCGAAATAAACCCTCTTTTTCTAACTAATGAAGGTGGTTTCATCGCCGCGGACGCAAAACTCTCGATCGACGATAATGCCCTCTTCCGCCACCCCGAATTCCAGCAGGAAGACGCGGACTTCGACTCAGACATCGCGCGGGAAGCTGCTGCTGAAGGCATCCCCTATCTGCAGTTCAACGGCGATATCAGCCTCATGTGCGCCGGAGCCGGACTCACCACCGCCGTCTACGACCTCGTGGTGGACTTTGGAGGTACGGTCGCCAACTACCTCGAGTTTGGCGGCCCCAACTACCGCAAATCCGTCCGCGCCATGGAACTCTGCGTGCGCAACAAGCCGAAAGTCATCCTCATCGTGACCTTCGGCACCATCGCGCGCGCTGACATCATGGCCGAAGGCATCGTCGAAGCCATCGGCCGCCTCAAACCGACATGTCCCATCGTCACCTGCATCCGGGGCACCGGAGAAGAGAAAGCACACGAAATACTTCGCGGCGCTGGGCTAACTCCCCTCATCGACACGGAAGAAGCCGTCCGTAGCGCTGTCGTTCTCTCGAAAGGAGGCCGCGCGTGAGCATCCTCATCGATCGAAATGTTCGTGCGCTCGTCATGGGAGCCACCGGCTCTGAAGGAAGCTTCTGGACAGGCCACATGGTTGAACTCGGCACGCAGATTGTCGCGGCGGTCACTCCCGGCAAAGAGGGAGAGCGCGTGGGCAGCATTCCCGTCTACCACAGCGTCCGGCGCGCGCTCGCCGCCCAGGGTTCCGCCGACGCCGCGATGCTCTTCGTTCCGCCCCGCTTCACCAAAGACGCCGTCTTCGAGTGCCTCGACGCAGGCATCAAGCTCATCGTCACTGTCGCGGACGGCATTCCCCTCCACGACGCGCTCCAGATCCGCGCCGCGGCGCGCGCATCTGGCACTACCATCATCGGCGGCAACACCTCCGGCATCATCTCCCCAGGCAAAGCCATGCTCGGCATGTTCCCCTACTGGATCGAACGCGTCTACAAACCCGGCCGCGTCGGCGTCATGACCCGCTCAGGTAGCCTCACCAACGAAGTAACCGCGATGGTCGTGCGCACGGGCTTCGGCGTCTCCACACTCGTCGGCGTCGGCGGCGACCCCGTGCCTGGCATGCGCTTCGCGGAAGTGCTCGCCACACTCACGCGGGCCCCCGAG
>JAKALZ010000179.1 GCA_021813065.1 bacterium | reverse complement strand
CTGATGCCGCATCGCATCCACCGCCGAAGGCGGGGCATTGCCACCCAGGATGGCTCCCACCGGATCGGCAGGGATAATCCTTGTCACCACGAAGACAATGATAAGCACCCCGAATATGACAAGGACCATGAGAAACAATCGCTTTACAATGAAGCTGCCCAATTCCATCGCAACAGTATCCCTTATGATTGGTATAAAAAGAAAGAGTCGCTCCGGCCGGAAATTATCCAGCCGGAGCACTCCACGGAATAATTAGCTTTGTCGAAGAATTACTTGCTGATCAGCGTAAAGTCGCAGTGCACGTTGTAGCCTTCGAAGGCCTTGTCGTAGCCCTTCACGCTGTTACCAATGCCCCAGTACTCGATCGGCTGATACATCATGGCGAAGGGGCCAGTGTCTTGCCAGTACTTCACGAGGTCGTAATAGATCTGAGCGCGTTTCTGCTCATTGATTTCCTTGCCGGCGGCTGCGGTCATCGCGGCGGCCTTGTCGTCGAGCCACGCGTTTCTCCACGCCAGCTGCTTGACCGTGTAATCGGCAAATGGCTTCGCGAGCGCATCCGCGTCCGGATAGTCGATTCCCCACCCGGCGACGATCATCTGCAGACCCTGATTCCGGTATTTGTCGTACATCTGAGCGGCTGGCATAACGACAATGCTGCCCTTAATGCCAATATCGGCCAGGTTGGACTGCACGACAACAGTCTCAGCGCGGCGGATCTCGGATTCGTTGGTGACGATTTCGACATCGAATCCATTCGGGTATCCAGCATCCGCGAGCAGCTTTTTCGCTTTCGCGACATCGCGCTTGAAAGGATTGCTCTCCTTATAGCCAAAATACCCGATCGCGAGGAACTGCTGATTTTCGATCGCGAACCCTTCGCGGACCTTGTTGATGATGGCATCATAGTCGATGGCATACTTGATCGCCTGTCTGACTCTGACATCCTTGAATGGGCCCCAGCTCGCGTTCATCGCCACGTACTCGAGCGATTGACCCGGTGTCGAGACGAGTGTGACACTGCTGTCCTTCCCGTCTCTCAGGGCCGCGGCTTCTTCAACAGTGATCTGCCACGCGACATCGACATCGCCCTTCTTGAGAAGGAGGTAGCGGTCGGAAGCTTCGGGAACATCGCGCATGAGAATCGTTTTGATCGCCGGCTGATTGCCGTAATAGTTCTTGTTTTCGGTCAGAACGATCTGTGTCTTGCGCTTCCATTCTTTCAGCGCGTAGGGACCGGCGCCAGCGCTATGGTCGATGAGCCAGGTCATTCCCATATCGCCATCTTT
Source organism: bacterium (assembly GCA_021813065.1). Classification (GTDB taxonomy): domain Bacteria; phylum Spirochaetota; class Spirochaetia; order Treponematales; family Rectinemataceae; genus Rectinema. The sequence continues at coordinate 3,343 of JAKALZ010000179.1, read as the reverse complement.
CTCGTGCGCCTTCACTTCTTTCTCGCTGAGAACGCCACCGATGTTGGCTGACAGCACCGAGAGCACGACGTTGGCGGGAGCGCCATTGGTCGTGATGGTGACGGTGGTGTCGTTGAGTGCTTTGATGCTGTCCTCGGTGAGTCCAAGAGTATCCTTGAAGAGCCAGGCCGGTGACTTATTGATCGTGATCGCTCTCTTGTAGGAGTACGCGACGTCCGACGCTTTTACGACATCGCCATTCGAGAACTTCGCGCCCTTGCGGAGATAGAAGGTCCACACTTTTCCGTCCGAGGACTGCTCCCACTTCTCAGCCAGATCCGCCACAGGAGTAAAGGAACCATTAACCACCTTGAGCGTGACGAGGTTGGCATAGATATTCTTTACGTACACGGAAGGTTCGACTTCGAAGCAGACTCCTGGGTCAAAACTCTTGAATATCTCGGTGTTGCTCGCCATGACAAGAGTGTCCTTGGGAATGTTCGCCGACACGACTACCGAGACAGCCGCGAGCAAAAACAAACCGATAAGACCCAATCCTTTTTTCTTCATGAAGTGCCCCCTTAAAGCATTCATTCAAGAATTAAGAAATCGCGAAAGCACACCAGCGACGCTGGTTGTGCGGATCGATGCAGGTGGCCGCACACCACTTGTTTGCGGAAGAGGTATTGTAGACCGCGCTAATTCACAAATCAAGAATGAATTTCGAAATAATATCGAAATATCATTTCGCGCCAATAAACCCACTGTACCGCGCTATTGTAGAAAGCTACAATGCACCGCATGAAGAAGCCTCTCATCGGTATCACAAGCTTTTTAGATCATTCAAAACGTGTCCCCTATTGCTCGCTCAAAGAATCGTATGTGCGCGCGATAGAGGCAGCGGGCGGCATCCCGATAATACTTCCAGTCGCCGACCCTTCGCACGCCGGAGAAATACTTCAAAAAATTGATGGCCTGCTCTTTTCGGGCGGAGGCGACATAGCGCCGTGGCTTTTCGGGCAGGAACCCGTGCCCGGCTTAGGAACCTACGATACCCGCCTCGACGAATGGGAGATCTCGCTGTGCCAAATCGCGTGGAAGACTTCAAAACCCATGATGGGAATATGCAGGGGTTGCCAGGTAATGAATGTAGCGCTTGGCGGAACGCTTCTGCAGGACATTCCGCAGAAGGTTGGATTGTCGGATATAGTGCTCCACAATCCCGCCGTTCCTCCCTATGAATTGTGCCATTCAATTTCAATAACCAAAGGCAGCTATTTATCGACACTCTTTTCCTCAGAAAAACCGCGCGTAAATAGCTTTCATCATCAAGCTGTCGATACCGTCGCTGAATCCTTGGTGGTCTCGGCGCGAAGCCAAGATGGCATTATTGAAGCGCTCGAAGCAAAAGATGCGCGCTTCGCGCTCGCGCTGCAATTTCACCCGGAAGGATTGTGGGAACGCTATCCGGAATTTCTCGCTCCCTTTTCAGCCCTCGTGCGCGCGGCGAAAACGCCTTCTTAGAAAGAGTATAATTAAATAATCTGATTCTTTTCCAACATCGACATCTCATTGACGCGGTGCCTCCGAGTGTCGCACAATGCGGGATCATGATCGTCGAAAAACGATTCTTCCCCCTTTATATTGGATTATTTTTAGTCTTCGCGCTCTTCGGCATCTCGATGACGGTGATCGGTGCGACGCTTCCAAAGATATTCGCCGATTACGGATGGTCGTACACCACCGCCGGAGCGGTTATCGCCGCGGGTTCGATCGGCTACTTTCTCTCAAGCTATCTCGCGGGCATATTTTTATCGGCGATGGGGCTTCGCCTCACGGTGAGCCTCGCGCTCATTCTGATCTTCGGAGGACTCGAGTTTTTCGCAAAGACGAGAATTCCCTGGCTCAACATGCTGATCTATTTCATTGTGGGAATCGGACAGGGAGGCATCGAGCTTTCAGTGGACTGGGCGGTGCTGCGCATGGAAGGGCCTGGCGGCGGCCGCGCGATGAGCCTTATGCATGGCGCGTTCTCGATCGGCGCCTTTGTGGGCCCGCTCATCATCGCGATTCTCATAAGCGCGCAGATGCAGTGGACGCTCGTGTACCGCGGAATCGGTTTCCTGTTTCTCGCGATCGCGATATTCATGCAGTTTATGCCGCTCACCGCCCTCGGGAAGGACAAGGGGCACGCGCCTGGCAAATCGCGGCGCGATCTCTTCCAGCACCCCGCGTACTGGCTTGGATTTTTCGCCCTCTTCGTCTATGTCGGCGTCGAGATGGGCATTTCAAACTGGGTAGCTGAATATTTCGTGAGTGTCTTTGGCGCGCCAATTCCCACAGGGACGTTTATGGTGTCGCTCTTCTGGGCTGGACTTCTTTTCGGACGATTCGGAGTTCCTGTGCTGCAGCAGTTCGTCAAACGAGAAAAAATCCTCATCGCGCTTTCAGCGCTCATGGCGTTTTCTGTGTTCGCGATCACCATCGTCGGGTTTGCATGGAGTGGCAATATCGCGGGCGCGATTTCTGGAATTTTCGTTATCTTTTCAGGAATCGGATGCTCGATCATTTATCCCAACGTGATGAGCATCATCGGCGATTTTTTCCCCCACACGCAGAGCGAAGCGGTCGGATTCGCCGCGATGGGAGGCGGCATGGGCAGCTTCGTGTTTCCCTATATCATGTCGAATATCGCCGCGGCCTGGGGCATCCGCGCGGGGTTTTTGATGTACGCCGTCTTTTCGCTCGTGATCGTGGGGTTGAATATCGCCTTGGTGAGAACTGAGTCAAAGCGGGGCATCGCCGCGCAAAAGTAGCTCGGGCGCCGAGGCGCGACCTCTGATTATTCGCGGCGTTCGCGCGCGAGCGCCGCCGGCAGCTTGTCCAGAAATACCGTGACCGCGAGGAGATCCGCGCAGCCGCCGGGGCTCAAGCCACGAGCGCTGAAATCCGCGTCGAGCTCGCGGATATAGGTTTTTCCCCGCGCGCTCAACATGCCGCCGCGCTCGAGCGCCTGCGAGGCTTGCGCGCGCACGTATTCGAGCCCTTCCATGCCAGCGCGGTTGAGCACCGTGGTGTCGTCGACGCAGAGACAGAGCTCGAGGAGCGCGTCGACCATCGCCGCGTTGTAGGTAGCGCCCGCCACGAGGTCGGCGCGGAGCCTGGGGAGCGCGCGCCCGATCACCGACGGGAAGCCCGCTTCGGCTTCGCCTCGTATGCCGCGAACGCCGTATCGAATGAAGAGCGATTCCCCTGAAGTGAGGGGCGCGCGCGGTGGAGCGCCGCAGCCAGGATCGCGAGGTGCTGCGCGAGAAGATGAGGTCGCGCCATGAGGGGTAGGGTTGCCTTCCGCGAGCGGCGCAAG
>JAKALZ010000178.1 GCA_021813065.1 bacterium | reverse complement strand
CTTTGGCAATGACCGCGGATGATTGTGGATGACCTCGGAGCGGGCGTGACATTCGCGGTGCTTTTCGATATAGTCATCCGCGATGAATCTTGAAGCTTTTGTGCTCGGTTCCGGCGGAATGATGCCACTGCCCTACAGGCAGCTCACCAGCATGCTCGTGCGCCGGGAAGGCGAGCTTTTTCTCTTTGACGCAGGAGAGGGGACTCAAGTCTCGATCCGCAAACTCAACCTTCGGTGGAAGAAGATCACCGCGATCTTCATCTCTCACATGCACGCGGATCACGTGACCGGACTGCCAGGCATTCTGATGCTCTCCAGCCAGGTCGATCGCGAAGAGCCGCTCTACATCTTCGGGCCGCCCAAAATCGCCGATTATATCGAGCAGAACAGGCGCCTCCTCGACATGTACATCAACTACGAAATCATAGTGAAAGAGGTCTCCGAGCGAGGAACGGTGTGGGAGGCTGATGGGTACTCGATCCGCGCCTTCCCCTTGCGGCACACTAAAATGTGTTTCGGCTACACGCTCGAGGAATCAAAGCGACCTGGAATCTTTTATCCCGAAAAGGCGCAGGCGCTCGGTGTCCCGCGAGGCCCAATGTGGTCCGCGCTTCAATCCGGAAACTCGGTGAAGCTTCCCGGTGGCAGCGAAGTGCTGCCTTCCGAAGTGCTTGGCAACGCGCGCAATGGCAGAAAGTTCAGCTATGTCACCGACAGCCTCTATTTTCCAGAGATCGCTCCTGAAGTCGCTGGTTCGGACCTCCTTGTGTGTGAGGGAATGTTCGAGCACGCGCTCTTGGAGAGCGCGGTAGAAAAAAAGCATATGACCGCCCGCCAAGCCGCGCAGATCGCTCGAGATGCCGGCGGGGTACGCCAGCTCGGACTCATTCATTACAGCCCGAGGTATGCGGACCGTGAGCTCAAGGTCCTCCTCGAAGAGGCGCGTGGCATATTCCCGAACACAGTGCTCACCAAAGACAGGATGTGTTTCCCCATCGAATTCATAGATTGAGGGCGCTCTACTTCCAATCTCAGCTCGTGGGTGCGGCTGGCTTGAACGCGAGAATGCGAGAACCGCTCTCATGCGCGTGCTTGAGCGCGGCGTATGCTTCCTTGTAAAGACGTTCGGGCTCGATGGCGCGATCGTATCTTCCGCTCATCCCGAAATAGAAAGGCGGTTCCTCGGCGAGATCCTTGTAAAGGCTCGCGGTAGCGGTAAGCACATCGTCCAGGTCTACCGCCAGCTTAAGACTCGATCCAGCGTCAGAACCAGGAAGGAGCGCCGCGTAGCAGCCCATGCCAAGCTCGAACACGAGAGAATCTGTCGCGAAATAATCTCGAATCGTAACGCCGAGCGCGAGCGCGCTTGGGTCGGAGTCACCGGACAACTCGCAGAGAATGAGCATGAGGGCGACATCTTGATTCCGCGAGAGTTCCGCCGCGAGCGACTGCTCGAGCGCGTGAGAGTGTATTGTCGAAGGAAAGAACTCTTGAGCCTGACTCTTGGGTGCTTCCTGAGGGGGTGGCGTGACAAATTCCCCCTCTTCTTCGAGCGCTTCAGAGGGGAAGACCGCGCGAGTATCCTGCGCTTCGCGCTCCTCCGCGCGGGGGTACTCGATAGTTGGCGCGTGCCCTTGCGTCTCCTCCGGAATTTTGCGAGCCTCGGCCAGTGGCTCTTCCACGGGTTCAGCGACTTCTTGCGCTTCAGTCGCGCGCGACTCGCTTTGAGTTTCGGTTTCACTGAAAGATTCCAATTCAGATTCAGAGCTAGGTCCAGATTCGGGTTCAGGCTCAAGGGAAAGAGGGGCTTGTTGCTCTTTTGGCGTCGTTTCTTTATCTGATTCGATAAGTTGCGCTTCTTCCGGAATGGCTTCCATTTCTGATTCGTGCCTTTCGTCGGGCAATTCCTCTTCGGAGACCAGCTCAGGCTCCTGCACGGGGTTCTGTTCTTCGGGACGCTCCTCAACCATAGCGTGTTCCTCGATTTTTCCAGCTCGAGCCATCTCGGCGAAGGACTTTGATTCAGCTTTTTCTTTGAGCGTGATCTGCAACACTACGAGAAGCATAATCCAGAGCGCCAGGATGATGATGGGCAAAAGGAGAATTCTGGAAAAGTCGGCCTGGGTGAGCGTCGCATACAATGCCATGAGCTTCATTCCATCGGGGAGTGGAGTCATGTAGATCACTGTTGACATTCCGGGAGCGCGAAACACGCTGCCGGGATTGCTCGCGGGAGAAGCGAAATAAGGCGACTCATCGGGCATCTTCCACAGAACAAGACCATTTCGGTCGAGCACCTGCACCGCGAGCAGGTGTGCGCTCGCGCTGTAGAGCGATTTCAGTCTGTCACGGACGAATTGGTCCCCGAGTTCTTGCTCACTCGTGATGGGAGCGACCGCGTTCCTCAGAATCGCGTACTCAGCTGAAGCGCCCTGTTCGCCGGAAAGCCGGTCTTGCCCGAACTTTATGGCGATAAAACCGATGAGCGCAAGGATGAGCACAAAGGTGCCAATAAAGAGAATCAGCTTAATGGTTCGTTTCATTTTTCTGTCCCCGCAGTATATACTATTATTATCGGCAAAAGCACGCTCGATCAGAGTGGATTCTTAATTCAAGACACTTGAGCGGGTGTTCCGGCCGAAATGAGGACACGTACCATGGCAGTGAATGTCAAAATGAGGAAACGGTATCTCGCTGGCGGTTGGTACCCTGATGACGCGAATGAAATTCGCGGGCTTGTGTCGAACTGGACTGCGCACCAGCGCAACCTCGGCGCGAGGGCCGTCGTGGCGCCGCACGCGGGATGGTATTTTTCCGGTGAACTCGCCGCGCGGGCGGTGTGGTCGCTCGACGAATGCGATACCGTGGCGATACTGGGTGGGCATCTCGGTAGGGGAGACCCCGTGCTCTACGTGGACGATGCGCTCTTTAACTGCACGGTGCGCGAAGCCGAAAACGATCTCGAGCTTCTAAAGCTCCTCGCGCATGAACTCAGAGAAGTCGGCATCCAGGAGTTCGCGCTCGATCGCGATATCGACAACTCCGTGGAGATCATTTTGCCGCTCGCGGCGGCACGCTTCCCGGCCGCCAAGATCGTCTGGCTCCGCGTTCCTCCCGACTACAAGGCTCGTGAACTCGGTTCCGCGCTCATGCGCGCCGCTGTCGCTCGCGGAAAAAAGCTCGGAGTTATCGCGTCGACAGATCTGACGCATTATGGTGACAACTATGGCTTTACGCCCCACGGTGTGGGCGAAGCCGCGGTAGCTTGGGTGCGAGAAGAGAACGATAAGGGCTTTATCCACGCGGTGCTCGACATGGACGCGGATCGAGCGCTCAACCACGCTCGAGAGCGATTCTCAGCCTGCTCGGCGGGTGCGGTTTCGGCCGCGATCGCCTTCGCGCTCGGAGAAGGCGCGAGGCGCGCGCTGCTTCTAGGCCACACGCTCAGCTATGATATTCAGCCCGGCAATTCCTTTGTCGGGTATGCCGCGATGGCGTTTATACAATAATGTATACTTTTTAAAGCTCACTAAGCTCGCGGACCTCTCGCTTAAATGCATCGCCTCGCTCAAACTCGTGCAAGAACATGCCAAAGCTCGCGCAACCTGGCGAGAGAAGGACCACATCGCCGAGTGCGGCGGTGCGGGCGGCAGCCTTTACGGCATCTTTTATGGAACTGAAGGGTCCTTGATATGCGACGGTCTGCGCGTCGAGAAAGGGACGCAAGCGGTCGGTCCCGCTTCCCGCGAGCAGTATCAAGGCTTTGAGTTCCTTACAGGTCGCGGCGAATGCAGAGAAATCGCTCAGTTTATCGCTGCCTCCCGCGATCAGCACAATGGGAGCGGCAAAGCTGTGGATGGCAGCGATCGCCGCGTCGGGTATCGTCGCGGCGCTGTCATTGAACCAGGTGACGCCTCCGAGCTCAGCGACGCGCTCGAGGCGATGGGGGACGCCGGGAAAACTTTTCAACTTTTCGCTGATTTCTTTTGGGGGAATTCCGAATGCCCGAAGCGCGATCGCGGCGGCGAGGAGGTTCTTCTTCTGGTGAAGTCCCCGCACCGTTACATTTGCGGGCACGAGGAGTTCTCTGGCGCCTGAAGCATCGAATCTCCCGTATCCAGAGGGAGCCTCGCCTGGGCTCTCGGGCTCAAGCCAGCCTCCACGCGCTTCGGGCCCAACCGATGCCGTGAGGTCGCGCTCACTGTACCAGAGCACCTTTCCGCGCGTTTCCGACGCGAAAGAGCGCCCCCAATCCTGATCCGCGCAGCACACTGTCCATGTACTCGCGTCCTGGCGCTCATAGATGACGCGCTTGTCGGCAACATAGGCTTCCATTGTACCGTAGTAGTTGAGGTGGTCGGGGTAAATGGCAGTGAGCACCGCGACTTCGGGTTTGAGGAGAGCTCTGCCCCTGAGATCTCCAAGCTGCCAACTCGAGAGCTCGAGCACCACAGGTACGTCTGGCGCGGTCGCATCGAGAAAATCGAGCGGAGACACTGTGATGTTTCCGCCGAGAAGTGCTTTTTTCCCGCTTCCATTGAGCGTGTACCAGATGGCCGAAGCGACGCTGGACTTGCCCTTTGATCCTGTTACCGCGCTGAGAGGCGGGCGGGAATAGTGGAGAAAGATAGAGAGATCGGTTTC
>JAKALZ010000177.1 GCA_021813065.1 bacterium | reverse complement strand
TCGAGCTCATCGAGGAGCCTGTCCATGTCTGATTTTATCTCCTCAGGATCGCGGAACAGGTCGAGGCGTATCGCCCCGAAGAAATGGCAGACGCGGGCCGAAGTGGCCTCGCTGTCCATAACAGACTGACCGAAGACGCCTCCCGAGAGCACCGCGGTCATGATGTCGACCACTTCGGCGAGCCCATATCCCTTGTAGCCGCTGAAAAGCTCGCCCTCGCCGCCGAGCGGCAAAATGCCACCGCCGCGCTGATAGAGCATGTCGTCGAGGAGCTGATGCGCGTTGGAGGTGCCCAGCCCCTTGGTGTCGACCGCCCATCCTGATGGCAGGGCTTTGCCCTCGCGCTCGTAGACTTCGATTTTTCCCCGCGTAACGACCGTGGTCGCCATATCGAGCGTGAACATGCGCCCGCTATGCGCTGGCACCGATATGGCGATCGGATTCGTGCCAAACATCGCCCTGCGGCCGAAGGTGGGCACGCCGAGGGCAGCCGTGTTCGTCATGCAGATGCCGATCATGTCCTCGCGCGCGGCCATCTCGGTGTAATAGCCCGCGATTCCAAAGTGATTCGAGTTGCGTACCGACGAGAAGGCGGCGCCGATGGACTTCGCCTTCTCCATAATCCGCGACATTGTTTTCTTGCTGAGGCTGAGACCCATCGCCCCGTTTGCGTCGAGCACGAGAGAAAGAGGTGTTTCGCGGAGGATCGTCGGCGCCACCGCCCCCGACATGATCCCGCGCTGGAGGCCGTTCTTGTACCGCCAGAGGCGCGCCACCCCGTGGCTTTCGATGCCGCGCGCGTCCGCGGCAACGAGAATCTCCGCCGAGGCTTGTGCTTCTGCTGGCGCAAGGCCAAGTGTACCAAAACACTCCGCGATAAAGTGTATAAGATCATTCCGCCGTATCCGAATCTCCGCATTCATCGCGCTCACTTGATTCTCCCTATAAAAATGGGTACACATAAAGGTTGATAATTCAGATTATTGTTTCTGCTCCAGTGTAGCACGGCCACGACGAACGTTCCATGTCCTCGCGTCCTGCGTAAGGAACACATTGTATGGAATTGCCTTTGCTGCGCCAGTCCACCGAGGAACGGCGCGATCTCATATTGAACGGTCCACTTCAGCGGGCACTTGTATTTCTCGCGGCGCCGACACTGCTGCTCGGCATCGTGCAGGCGCTCATGCCGCTCGTCGACGGGCTCTTCATCAACAATATCGCGGGCACCATCGTCGCGAGCTCAGTAACCTACAGCGGGCCCATTCTCAATATGGCGACAGCGCTGGCCCAGGGCTTGAGCGTCGCCGCGATGGCGATCATCGGACAGCTGAACGGAAGCGGCGAGTTCGCCAGCGCGAAGCACAACTCAACGCAGATTGTCGTGATGAGCTCGATTCTCGGCATCATTTCGGCGCCTTTTCTCGTAATCGCCGCAGCCCTCGTCTCGGGCTTTATCAATCCGCAGATTTCGCACAATGTATTTCTCTACCTCTCACTGAACGCGATCGTGCTGCCCTTCTCATTCATGGAGTCGATCTACAACGGCATCAAGAACGCGAACGGCAAGCCCGAGGCGCCTTTTATCCGCATGGTGATCATGCTGGTGCTCAAGATTGTGTTCAATGTGGTCTTCATCTACGCGCTCCGACTCGGCATTGCGGGCGCGGCCCTTTCCTCGCTCGCCGCGAATTTTCTCGTCACTGTCTGGATGTTCTGGGATCTCTTCGTAAAAAATGACCCGGATCGACTCGAACTGCGTGGATTTAAATTCGATTTCTCAGCCACGAAGCAACTCTTCGAGATCGGCGCTCCCGCGATGATCAACTCCTTCATCCTCAATCTTGGATTCTTTCTCATCAACACGGAGGTCGAGAAGTATGGTCCTATCGTGCTCAACGGTCAGGGCATCGCCAACAGCATCACGCAGGTCGCCTTCATCCTCCCGGGAGCCTTCAGCTCGGCGGTTACCACGATGGTTTCCATGCACATCGGGGCCGGCAACCCCGCAAAGGCGAAGTCCTCGATGGTGCGCGGAACGGCGATGAGCGCGATTGTCGCGGCGGCGATCATCGCGGTACTCGTTCCTGTCTCTTCCTCGCTCACCATACTCTTTACGCGCCGGAACGATGTGCTCGAGATCGCGAACAACGCGCTCCACATCTACACTTATTCAGTGATTGGATTCGGTATCACTACGACCATCCAGGGCGCCTTCATCGGGCTCGGGCGCACTAAGGTGCCGCTTGTGCTCGGAATTCTCCGCGTGTGGTTCTTGCGGTACCTGTTCATCCTCATTACCGAGAAATACCTGCAATTTTACGCTGTTTTTTGGGGCAATCTCTTCTCCAACTACGCAGCGGCGATCATCGCCATCGTGCTCATTTCCCGGACAAAGTGGGAGTCGGCGATCAAGAGCCGTCCGCACGAGCCGCTCGAGGGGACGCACGCGGTAGTGTAGGGCGCGCACACCCTTGGCCGCACGCGCAATTTCTCCGACCATGCGCTATACTTCTTTAATATGCAGAATTACGCGGAGGGATATATCATGAATTCGTCGCGTGGTTTTATTCTGAGATATGGTTTTATAGCTGCAATTCTTGCAGTCGCGCTCGCGATATCCTGCAGCTCTGCGCCCACTAAAACAACAACGAGCAGCGTACCGCCCGGCAGCACCAAAGAAACCGGGGTGGCGCTCGCCGCGATTTCGCCCTCGCCAGCGCCCGCCATGGGTCTTTCGGTGAGCGGACAGAGCTCCCCTCAGAGTGCCGCTGGTCTGCCTGCCGCACGTCAGAATTTCAACACCGAAGAGTACCAGCGCCTTGTCGACAACCCCTTTCTGGAGGTCATCGGCAATGCGCAAACGACGTTTTCGATTGATGTCGACACCGCCTCGTATGCGAATGTGCGTCGCTTTCTGCTTCAGGAGTATAGATTGCCCGACCCCGACGCGGTGCGCATCGAAGAGCTCATCAATTATTTTACGTATAACTACGCACCGCCGACCGACGGTTCGCCCTTTTCAGCCTCGTTCGCGCTCGCGAAGGCTCCGTGGGACGCTTCTCATGTGCTGTTGAGGGTTGCCGTGCGGGCGCGCGATGTTGAAACAGCCAACCTTCCGCCCTCGAATCTCGTCTTCCTCGTCGACACTTCCGGCTCGATGGATGAGCCGAACAAACTGCCTCTCGTGCAGCAGACGCTCAGAATGATCGTCAGGAATCTCCGCGACCGCGATTCGGTGGCGATTGTGACCTACTCAGGCAGCGCGGGCCTTGCGCTGGCGCCTACTTCGGGCACGCATAAAAGCGCGATTCTCGCCGCCATCGACGCGATGGCGGCCGGAGGTTCCACCGCGGGCGGCGAGGGCATACAGCTCGCCTACGCGACGGCCGCCGAGCACTTTGTACCAAGCGGCAATAACCGCATCATCCTCGCCACCGACGGCGATTTCAATGTCGGCGTGAGCTCGACCGCCGCGCTCGAGCGGCTCGTCGAAGACAAACGCAAGAGCGGTATCTACCTCTCCATTTTTGGGTACGGAATGGGAAATCTCAAGGATTCACGCCTCGAATCGCTGGCGGACAAGGGCAATGGCAGCTACGCCTACATCGACAGCATGCTTGAGGCCAATAAAGTGGCCAACAAGGAGCTCTGGGGCAGCCTCGCCACGGTCGCGAAAGACGTGAAGATCCAGATCGAGTTCAACCCCGCCTTCGTGCGGTCGTATCGGCTTATTGGCTACGAGAATCGCCTTCTCGCGAAAGAAGACTTCGCGAACGACCTCAAGGACGCGGGCGAGCTCGGGGCGGGCCAGTCGGTGACCGCGCTGTACGAACTGGTGCCAGCCACAGCGGCGATGGCGGCCGCGGTGTCGCCGAGCGCGACCCAGCCGAGCGCGACCCAGCCGAGCCCGCCCCTCGCGTTCCAGCAGGTCACCATCGTGCCAAGCGAAGACTTCATGGTCTTTAATTTGCGCTACAAAGACCCACATGGATCCGACACAAGCACTTTGATAACTCAAACCGCGAAGATGCGCGATATTGAAGTACCCATGGACCAGGATTTCGCCTTTGCGTCATCCTTGGCCGAGTTCGGCATGCTCCTGCGCGACAGCCCCTACAAAGGCTCCTCGTCCTGGGACGATCTCATAACGCGGGCGCGCGCTTCGCTCAGCTTCGATCCGGAAGGATACCGCGCGGAGTTCGTGCGCCTGGCGGAGGTGGCGCGGCAGCTCGCCGAAAAATGAGGCGCGCTCCTTCCGCGAGATGCGAGATGCGAGATGCCAGATGCGCGATGCGCCCCATGATAAAACGCAAGCGCGTGAGAAAACCATGCGCCATTTCTCCCATCCGTTTCAACCAAACTCGCCTCGCGCAATGGTCTGTCCAAAAGGAGCATCGCGCGAGATTCGATCAATTGCGCGATCGATCCTTTATTGAAGAATCCGCGCGATGACTTCGCGATCGATTGAGTCGGACTCGCGCAAGCCGCAGACATCGCGGAGAATGCCCGCGAGGCCCTTTGGCGCCTCTGTCGCCGCGAACGCGGGTGCTCAAGGATGTGCTTCGCGTGGGCCGCTGGAAGTGTGGCCAGCGCGACGGCGAGCCGGTATTTTGGGATGTGACGGCGGAGACGCTGCACGACTTGGCGCGG
>JAKALZ010000176.1 GCA_021813065.1 bacterium | reverse complement strand
CTTAAAGGGATCGCCCACCGTGTCGCCAACCACCGACGGGCGGTACGCCCCCGAGCCCTTGCCTTCGGACGGGCGCGACTCGATGAGCTTCTTCGCGTTGTCCCAGGCGCCGCCCGCGTTCGACATAAAGATCGCGAGGAGCCCTCCCGAAACCGTCGCGCCGACGAGGAGCCCCGTAAGCACCGCTGGACCGCCGATGAGCCCAGCGAGCACGGGCGCGGCGATCGCCGAGAGCCCGGGAACTACCATGCTTCTGAGTGCCGTTTGAGTCGAGATATCGACGCAGCTTCGGTAGTCGGGCTCTTCGGTTCCTTCAAGAATGCCTGGTTTCAGTTTGAATTGCTTGCGCACTTCTTCGATCATCGCGAAGGCGGCCTCATAGATCGCGTCCATCGCCAGAGAACTGAAAAAGAAAGGTATCATCGCGCCAATGAAGAGCCCTATGACAATGCTTGGATTGGCGAGGTGCATTCTCTCCGCGGAGAGCCCCGCCGCGCTCAAGAAGGCCACGATGAGGATGAGCGAAGTAAGGAGGGCTGAGCCGATCGCGAAGCCCTTGCCGATAGCCGCCGTAGTGTTGCCCACCGCATCGAGCGAATCGGTGACCTTGCGAACCTCGGGTTCCATTTCGGACATTTCGGCGAGCCCGCCCGCGTTGTCAGCGATGGGCCCATACGCGTCTACCGAGAGCTGGATGCCCAGGGTCAGGAGCATGCCGAGACCGGCGATCCCGATGCCGTAGAGCCCCGCGAGCCAGTTCGAGAGGCCGATCGCTCCGCTTATGACCAGAATCGGAAATACGGTCGAGCTCATGCCTACGCCGATGCCCGAAATGATTGTAGTCGCGGCGCCCGTGACGCAGGATTTCGCGATTTTCCGCACGGGCGGCGTATCCGAGCCTGTGTAGTATTCGGTGATGAGACCTATCGCCGTTCCCGCGACGAGCCCTGTGACGCACGCAAGATAGATGCCGAGCCAACCCGCGTCGCGGGCGCCGCTTAAAAAGCGTCCGTTGCCAATCGTGATGCGCGCCACAGGAAAAAGCAGGACGACCGCAATGATCGCGGCACCGATCGATCCGGCGTTGAGAGCTCGCTGCGGGTATTTCGCGCGGCTCACGTGCACAAAGATCGTGCCCGCAAGAGATGCTACGATGCCGGTTCCCGCCGCGATGAGGGGTAGCACGGCAAGTCTGATCCGCATCTGAGGGCTCGCGAAGACGCCAATTCCCAGCACCATGCAGCCGATGATCGATCCCGCGTAGGACTCAAAGAGGTCGGCGCCCATGCCAGCCACATCACCGACATTGTCGCCCACATTGTCCGCGATCACCGCGGGATTGCGATGGTCGTCCTCGGGTATGCCTACCTCAACCTTGCCAACGAGATCGGCGCCGATATCGGCGGCCTTGGTGTAGATCCCGCCGCCCACCCTCGCGAAGAGGGCCATCATCGAAGCGCCGAGCGAGAATCCGGACACGATGGGAAACACAAGCTCCGCAAGCGCGCCATCAGCTCCGGGAATGAGGAGGAGCAAGCCCAATATCGCGCCTATACCCAGGAGCACAAGACCCACAACTGCCATGCCCATCACCGAGCCGCTCGAAAAGGCGACTCTCAGGGCTGGCAACACTCCTCTTTGCGCCGCCTCGGCGGTGCGCGCGTTCGCCTTGACGGCGATGCTCATGCCAAACCATCCGGCAGACGCGGAGAGCGTGGCTCCAATTAAAAAGGAGAGGCTCTGAAGTTTGAGTATTCCAAAATTGAACGCGAAAAGCAGCAACGCGATGATCGGCATTATGTAGCTCACCACGCGGTACTCTCGCGCTAAAAACGCGTGCGCGCCTTCTTCTATATAGCCTGAAATTTGGATGACCCGTTCGTTGTAGAGGGGAATTTTCCGAACCATTTTCGTCATGAGCAGGGAGTACACGAGGGCAATCAGCGCGGTTGCGATGGCGACGACAACTCCGCTCAAGAGCATCGGCGACCTCCTTTGAGGGCAAAGAACGAGACATTGTGCGCTTTACGTTTCATTATAGGTATATACTTTCAAATTTGGCAACATCAAAATGAAGCACATGCCCATACATGCGCGTTCGGGGAATGCGGCGACGCACGCTCTTGGAAAGCCGCACTACACGCTTTATTTTGCATTTTTATACAAATATTCACGAAATTTTATAATTATGCATTATAAACCTTGACAAAAGTGGGGATTTGTATTTTTATTAAGGGACTCTTCTTTTGGGAGGGGCATATGGGATGCTCACTTCTCATCACCGCAACCTCATCCTCTAAAGGAACCCTGCGAAGAACCCTCCGCACCTTCCACACTCGTCGCGCCCGTCTCTTCTGCCGTCGCCGTTGATGCTTTTTTTACGCACCACGCGTGCATTCTAACCAATTTCTCATTACACTTGCTATTGAAAGGAGATGCCCATGATCCATGTGGGTATTTTGGGAGCTACCGGCTACGCGGGGCTCGAGTTGACGCGGATTCTTCTGCAGCATCCGGAAGTGGGCGCGCTCAGCGCCTCATCCGTCAGTTTTGAGGGGAAATCGCTCGAGGATGTCTATCCCTCGATGGTGAATCGACCGTCGGGTGTGGCGCTGCCTCCGCTCGGCAAGGCCGAGGAAGTGGTCGCGGCATCCAATGTCGTTTTCTCATGCCTGCCGCACGGACACGCCGAGGAGGCTGGCTACCAGTGCGCCGAGGCTTCAAAGCCTTTTATCGACATTTCGGCGGACTTCCGCTTCGGAACGCACGAAGAGGCGTTCAAAAAGTGGTATGGCGCGCCCTACAAGTACCCCGAGCTGCACGCGAAGTTCGTGTACGGGTTGCCTGAGCTGCATCGTGACGCCATCCGGAAGTCGACGCTCATCGCCAACCCGGGCTGCTATCCGACATCCGCCGAGCTCGGTCTAATGCCGGCGCTCCAGGCGGGGCTGGCCGATCTTTCGAGCATTGTGATCACGTCGATGTCGGGTGTGACGGGCGCCGGCCGCGAGCCGAGCCAAACTACGCATTTCCCGGAAGCCTCCGACGCGGCGTCGCCCTACAAGGTCGGCGCGCACCGGCATCAGCCCGAAATCGATCTGCTGTTGTCCGAGATGGCGGGGGCGGAGGTGAAGAGCGTGTTCACGCCGATACTCGCGCCGATGAATCGAGGCATCGTGAGCACCATTTGCTTCAGGCTCGCGCGTCCGATGACCGCGGCGGACCTCCACGCGCTGTACCGCCTGCGTTATGAGGGCGAGCCCTTCGTGCGCGTGCTGCCGCTCGGCTCGACGGCCTCCAACCGCTTTGTCAAATTCTCGAATTTCTGCGACATTTCGGTGCACCTCGCGGCCGATGGCGAGCGCGCGGTGATCATCTCGACGATCGACAATATGGTGAAAGGCGCGGCCGGTCAGGCCGTTCAAAATATGAACCTTATCCTGGGCTTCGAGGAGACTCTGGGGCTCAGGTTCATTCCGCCAGCGTTTTAAGCTAGGGAGGGTGCGATGAAACAGACCCGTGGCGGAGTTACCGCCGCAAAAGGTTTTCTGGCGTCCGGCGTCCACGTCGGCATCCGCAAGAATAAAGAGAAGAAGGATCTGGCGCTGATCTGGTCTGAGGCTCCCTGTGCCGCGGCCGCCGTTTACACGACGAACCGAGTCAAGGGCCAGCCCCTCATCGTCACGCAGGAACATCTCGCGGACGGCCGCGCCCAGGCGATCATCGTCAACTCGGGCAACGCCAACACCTGCACAGGCGACGAGGGCGTCAAAAACGCCCGCCGCATGACAGAATTCGTCGCCAAGCACATGCCGGTCAAAGCCGAAGACGTCATCGTGGCGTCCACAGGCGTCATCGGCCAGCAGCTCGACGTCTCCGTGATCGAGGCAGGCATGCCCGAGCTCGTCAAAGGGCTCTCCAAGGGCGGCTCGATCGATGCGCGCGAGGCCATCATGACCACCGACACCATGAAGAAAGAGATCGCGGTGGTCGAAGAGATCGGCGGCGTGCCGGTCACCATCGGCGCCATCGCCAAGGGTTCGGGCATGATCCACCCCAACATGGCGACCATGCTCGGCTTTATCACCACCGACTGCGCCATCTCCCCCGAACTTCTCACCAAGGCGCTCAAGGACGTCGTGCGCGTGAGTTTTAACCGCGTCAGTGTCGACGGCGACACCTCGACGAACGACATGGTGAGCATCATGGCGAACGGCATGGCGGGCAATCCCTATATCGAAAAAGAAGACAGCAACTACAGCGAGTTCCGCGACGCGCTCGAGTTCGTCTGCGTCGAGATCGCCAAGATGATCGCGCGCGACGGCGAAGGCGCCACCCGCCTTATCGAGTGCACGGTGAGCGGCGCGGTGTCCGAGGATCAGGCTGAGGCTCTCGCGAAGGGCATCATCACCTCGAGCCTCGTCAAGACCGCGATGTTCGGCGCCGATGCCAACTGGGGCCGCATTCTCTGCGCTATGGGCTACACCCGAAGCGACTTCGACCCCGACAAGGTCGATGTGTCCTTTGAAAGCCCGCGCGGCTACATCGAAGTCTGCAAGGCCGGCGTTCCCCTCAACTTCAGCGAGGAGCGCGCGAAGAAAATCCTTAATAATCAGGAAGTCGAAATCATCGTGGACCTCCACGCGGGCGACGCCGAAGTCACCGCCTGGGGTTGCGACCTCTCGTACGA
>JAKALZ010000175.1 GCA_021813065.1 bacterium | reverse complement strand
CGATCACGTGCTCGTCGATGAGTACCAGGACACCAACCACGCGCAGTACGCACTGATCCGCGAGTTGACGCGGCCCATCAAGCCGCAGCACCTGCCCGCCGACACCCGGCTGCAGGCCGACGCACTGGTCAGGTCGCCGACGACACGCGGTCGGATCCGAATCTCGCGGTAGCCCGGTGCGAACCGCCGCGTTCCGTAATAGTCGGGGCCGTCGATGCCGGCCAGGTCGTTGTACAAGAACTCCTGGATCGACGCCCACATGATCATGCTCTCTTCACCCGAGTTCTGGGCGACGAAGCCTTCCTGCACGCCGCCCCAGGCCTCCCAGATCGTCGTAGCGCCCTTCGAATTTGCGTTTCTTGAGGCGTGTTCCCTCCTCGAAAAATCCTTTCTTCGCATAGAGCGCGCGGGCTGCCTCGTTGGATGCGAACACTTCGAGCTCGATTTTCTCCAAACCCAGACTGCGCGCCTGTACGATGCACGCATCCATGAGAGCGCTCCCCAGCCCTCGCCCGCGCGCGTCTTTCCGCACACCCATGCCGAGCGTCCCAATGTGCGCGAGCTCCTGGATCCCGCCTACGTTGATATCGATCCAACCGAGCAGCGCGCCATCAGCGTCGAAGGCACCCAGCACAGGATTCCCCGATTTCTCGTGCGCGGCGATATACTTCCTGGTGTCTTCGATCGTGAAACGGAGTGTAGCGAACAAATATGTGCCCTCATCCTTGATCTCGTTGACGAGCGCGAGATAGGGCTCGGAATCGGACAAGCCGAGAGGGCGAATGGTATATTTCATATACACCTTATTACCTCGTTCCACTTCTCCAGCACCGTGTCCATGTCTTCATTCATCACAGAGTCGGGGAGCTTGCGGTCCGGATGCGCGTCGAACCAAGCGAGCGAATGCCGTATGCCTTCGGCGAAACTCACGCGCGGCGCGAATTCCGGCACAACTCGGCGAATCTTCGCGTTATCGAACAGCACGCTCACCGCCTTGTCGCCCAAGAGACTCGCGCCGCGCTCCGGCCGAATGCGCGCCACAAAGTCCGACGGTATGTGCGCGATCTTGGCGCGCACGCCCAGCGCTTCGGCGATAATCGTATAGATCGCCTCCCAGGTAAGGTGCTCATCCGAGGTGATATGGAAGGCCTGCCCGATCGCCTCGCGCTTCCCCAATAGGCCGATGAGCCCCACCGCGAAATCCGACGCGTGCGTGAGCGTCCACAGCGACTGGCCATCGCCAGGAACGATTACTTCGAGCCCGCGCAGCATGCGCCACGCGAGCCCGTAGCCGGGCGAACCGTAGCAGCTCGGCACCCAGCCGTCGTCGTAGGTGTGCGAAGGGCGTACGATGGTGTAGGGAATCGACGCCTGCGAGCTGAGGCGACGCGCGTCGCGTTCGCCACGCGCAGGGAGGGGGGCGGCGGCAACAGCGCTGCCTGCCGCGGCGGTGCCGCCCGCGCGGCTTTCCTCGGTGCCGCCGGCTCCGTTCGCGCCCGTGAGCACCCGTTCGCACTCGATTTTAAGCCGGGCATATTCCCAGAAAGGGTTTCCAAGGGGAGTCTCTTCGGTAATGACGGGCGTACGCGAGGGTTTTTTATACGCCGAAGCGCTGCTGATGAGCACATACTGATCGGTGATTCCGCTGAAAATCTCGATATCCGCGCGCACGTGTTCCGGCCGAAACGCCAAAAATTGCACTACCGCGTCG
Source organism: bacterium (assembly GCA_021813065.1). Lineage (GTDB taxonomy): Bacteria > Spirochaetota > Spirochaetia > Treponematales > Rectinemataceae > Rectinema. The sequence goes on along the minus strand of JAKALZ010000175.1, from coordinate 2,984 downwards.
AAACGGCGGCCTCGAAGCGCGCGCGTAGTCGCCTCGACATTGCGGATATCCGCGTTGATCACCGAGACGCCGGCCATCTCTTTCTCGGGGTGCGTTCCCCGATTCAGGTGCGCGACTTCGCAGCCCCTGCGGAGCGCCTCAACCGTGCAGGCGGTCGAGATATTCCCTGTTCCGCCGATAAAAAGTACGTTCATGGTCAACCTCTTGCAATCGCGCCTGCGCGCGAACCTGCGCCAACGTACGCTCGCAAGGTCGCGCACAACCCGCTCAATCGATCAGAATGACAGGCTTAATCACGGGCACGCGATCATCCGCGTACGCCTTGAACCCTTCTTGCAGCGCATCGAAGGGGAAGGTGTGCGTACTCAGCAAGGTTCGCAGCGTCGCATTCCGCTTTAAGAGCTCGAGTGCCTGAGGAAATCCCCAGTTCGGAATCGCGTGCGATGCGATGAGCCGCTTCTTGGCAAAGTGGAAGTCGTTGGCGTGGAAGCTGATTTCATCGTCCTTGAAATCGATGCCGTCGAATACGATCCGGCTGTTGAAACCCGCCAGCTCGATCCCGTCGACGATCGTGCGCGGCGGCGACGTGACGATCACCTTGTCGAAGAGTTTTGGGTACTCCCCTCGCAGTCGCTCTTTCCAGGACGTTTCGCGGCTGTCGACTACCGCGTCGGCGCCCAGCTTGAACGCGACTTCTTTTCTGTACGCGCCGCGCACGCTATTCAGATTGTGGCCGACGACCACCACGCGGCGCGCGCCGTGCATGCGACTGAGGGCGACACAGCCCAATCCAATGCATCCTGGACCGATGATCAACACATCGTCGCCCAACTGGACATCAGCCTCTCTGAGCAGATCCAAGGAAACGGTGAGCGGTTCGGCGAGCGCCGCGATGGGGAAATCCAGCCCCTCGAAGGGAATCACCATGGCGGCCGGGACAATAAGAAACTCGCCCATGCCGGCCTGATCGTTCATGTAGGTTTGAATATTCGAGCATGAGGCCGGTTTTTGATTCAAACAGGCATCGCACGCTCCGCACGCGATATTGTTCTGCACCACGACCGGCATGCCGACCTTGAGGCGCACCGCGCCTTCGCCCACTGCCGCGATAATTCCGGCTACCTCGTGGCCAAGCGGGGTCAGCGCTTTCGCGGGAAGGTCGCTGAAAAAATGAATATCGGTGCCGCAGATTCCGCACGCTTTCACCCTCACCGTGACCTCGCCTGGACCAGGCTCCCTCAGCTCCATCTGCCGAATCACGATGTGACGCGGCTCATCGACCCACGCGCTCTTGAAACGCATCACGAAAACCTCCGCCAAAGGGCCACCGCAACCGCTGCGGGCGCAGTGCGCATAAAACACGCAACACGCGCGGCACTGCTGCGACAGCCTCCTAATAGCCACGCGCTGGCGCGCTTACTTGAGATACACTCTCCCCACCGCGAAGAGATACCCGCTTCGTTTGTAGAAGTCGAGATTGCCAATGTCGGTAAAAATAGTCGCTGGAGTATCTTCGCGGACTACGTAGCCGACACCGATGCTCAGTGAATCCGCCAAAAAGATATCGAAGCCAACGCGCGCCGTGAGCCCCTGCCCGATGTGGCCTACGACGCTCGCGCTGCCGTAATGCGTCGCGAGATAGTCCGTAAAGCTAGAATCCTGGTTCGTCGATGGAAAATGAAAGTAGAATGCCGGCCCCAGCCCAAGGTATGGCCTCACAAACCCGAGAGGAAGCATGAGATTGATCGAAAGCGGCGCGTAGATGAAGGACTCGTAGTACTTCCAATCAACCTTATTGCCGGATTTTGTCGTCAGGCTGGACCATGGGAGCGGGCCTTCCGTGAACGATCCGGACCCCGATCCATAGTAGAGGTCGCCTAGATACAGCACGTCGGTGCTGACGCCGAGCCAGGGACGAACCGCGTAGTTCACCGTGACTCCGTAGAGCATGTCCTTTATGTCAAAGGCCGAAAGCGTATCGACGAGCGGCGGGCTTATGGCCAGAAATCCTATGCCAGCCTCCCCCTTCGTTTTCTGCGCGAACACGGAAGGCGCACTCCACATCGCGGCAATAAGCAATGCCATTGCAAGAATCGCTGCTTTTCTCATAGGGCGTTCCTCCTGAACTCGTGACCATTTTAGGCTACCGAGGCGGAGAAGGCAATTGAAATCGCTTGAAACAACATGTTGACGCACACGCGAGAAGCTGTTCTAGCCGCACGCTGGCCGATCCGATAGCACCCACTTCGCCGCATCTCGGTGGTGCACTTCAACTTGAACGTGACCGCCGCGCGTATCACCCGCGCGTAAAAGCCGAGCTAGCTCTTCGATGACCGCGACTGATCGGTGCTGTCCTCCCGTACACCCGACGGCGACTCTCAATACTGGACGCGTGCGCACCTCGGCAGATTCTCTCATGGCAAGAATGCACCCAGCCAAATTGCGCGTAAAACCTCGACAGGACTCATGCTGAAGGACATAGGCGGCGCAACGCGGATGTTTCCCCGTAAAGAACCTCAGGGAATCGTCGTAGTAGGGATTTGGCAGGAAACGCACATCGATGATCGCGTCCGCTTGCATCGCTCCATACTTGAATCCAAATGACCAGAGTTCGATGCTCTTTTCTCGCCGCGAGGCACTCTCCGCCGCGCCATCCTTCGATAGATCCATCTGCTGAAATTCCATTGATCGCTCTCGATGTTTATTTTCCCCGCGCACTTTCGGGGACTGATGTCGGTGCCGACCATTGCTGCCCTGACGTTGGCTGCACGGTTTCAGGCGGAAAAGGCGCCGAAGCGCTGCTAGAACCCAGCGCCGCAAGGGGAAACACGAGGGTAAATGTAGAACCTTCCCCAGGCGCGCTGCGCAGTTCAACCGAGCCACCAAAGAGCGACATGATGTCCTTAACGATGGCGAGCCCGATCCCGCTTCCGCCAGTCTTGGAGCTCCTCGCTTTTTCTATCCTATAAAAACGCTCGAAAATC
>JAKALZ010000174.1 GCA_021813065.1 bacterium | reverse complement strand
CTCCTCGAGCCTGTCAATGTTCACGAAGGCGCGCTTCCCGAATACGAAGAGCTGGGGTATATCGAGCACGGGGTAGATCAGCATGTTGAGGTAGTTGTAGAAGGCGTAGAATGTGCCGACCGAGATCGTATGCTTCGTGACCATGAGCCCGCCCACGAACACGAGGGCGATCTGCGCCACGTAGTCGATGTACTGGTAGATGAGCTGCATCACCGTCTCAAGGCGAATCACGCCCATCTCGGTGTCGAAGCGCCGCGAGAGGGCGTCCCGGAAAAACGCGTTGTACTTTTCCTCGCCCGCGAAGGCCTTGATGACGCGCACGCCGGAAAAGCTCATCTCGAGCTGGTTGTTGATCGCGGAAATAGCCTGCTCGTTTTTATTGACCCGATCGTAGATCGCCGACTGCGTGCGCGTGAACACGAGGAGCATGACGGGAAGCGAGGCGAGCGAGGCGAGCGCGAGGCGCCAATCGAGGCTGAGCATCGCGATGACACAGAAGGTCACTTTGCTGGCCGACTCCACCGCCCTGAAAATGCCCGAGCAGAGGAACCACGAGAGCTTCGGGAAGTCCGAGATGTCCGAGGTGAGCCTCGTGATCACATCACCCGAGCGGAACTTGCCGAAGAAACGAAGATCTTTCTTGATCACTTCACCGAAGTAGCGCTTGCGGACTATGTAGTCGAAGACGATGTTGAGCGCTCCGCGTATGCCGGGGAAAATGCCCGCGACAAAGCCCGCGACACCGATCGCCACGAAATACAGCGCGATCGTCTTCACTTTTGCCATCGCGGCGCCCTCGCTCATCTTCGTGTCGATCGCGTTCTGGAGGAGGTCGAAGAGCTGCTTCGTGAGGAGCGGAAAGGCCACCGCCACCGCGCTCGAGAGTAGGGTGAGAAAGAGGAGCAGCCAGATGAGCCCCTGCCGCTCGCGCCACACCTCGCGGATCCACCGGATGTGGTAATAGGCGCTGCGCTGCTGAGGGCTTCGCGGTTTCTGGGCGTCCGCCTCGGAAGGGCGCGCGTTATGCGCTCGAGCCTTGTCGGGGCGAACATTGTCGGCGCGTGGCTGCGCCTGACGCGCGCGGGCCTGGTTGCCCGTACCCGTTCCCGCGCTCCTCGGCTGCCTCTGCGCGGAACCCGTTTTCCTCATTCGCGAGGATTTCATGCGCGTACCTTCTTCCCTGAAGGGAACTGCTGATCGACAAGCGTGCGGTACTCATCAAGCTCGCGGTAGAGACTCTCATGCGTTCCCGAGGCGATGAGCCGCCCTTCGCAGAGGAAAAATATCGTGTCGGCTTTCAGAATCGACGAGAGGCGGTGCGCGACCACGATCATCGTCCGCCCCGCGCGAAGGATGTCCATACTCTCCTGGATGTGCTTCTCGGTAGTCATGTCGACATTGCTTGTCGCCTCGTCGAGGAGAATGAGCCTCGGATCGACCGCGAGCGCCCTCGCGAAGGAGATGAGCTGCCGCTCTCCGGCCGAGAGGTTCCCTCCCCTCTCCCAGAGATTCGTCGCGAGCCCCTCCGGCAAGGCTGCTACCGCGCGCTCAGCGTGCACCACGCGGAGCGCCTCGCGCACGCGCTCCTCCGGGATCTCGTCGCGGTAGAGCCTCGCGTTCTCCAGCACTGAAACTGGAAAAAGGAAGGATTCCTGGAGGACGAGGCCAAGCTGCCTGCGCCACGCCTCGATATCGATGCGGTCGAGAGGTTGACCATCGATCAGAATCTGTCCCTTTTGAGGGTGCGCGAAGCCGCAGATCAGGCTGATCGTCGTGGATTTGCCCGAACCGCTCGCGCCGACGATGGCCGCGAAGCTCCCCTTAGGGATCACGAAGGAGAGATCGCGCAGTATCCAATCCTCATCCTCGTAGGCGAACCACACGTGGTCGAAGCGGATCTCCCGCTCAAGCGCCGGCGAAAGGCCGCTGCCGCGGTTGGGCTCTTCGGGAGTGGCCATGATCTTTCTGATCCTCGCGAGCGAAGTGCGCGCTTGTTGCAAGCTCCGGAGACTCTCAGCGATTTCGGCGATCGGACGCAGAAGTCGCGCGCCATATTCGACAAAGAGGAGGATAGTGCCGAGCGTCATGGTGCCATAGAAGACTTTCGGCGCGTAGAGCAGAAGAAGCGCCACGATGAAGAGCGGCCCGATGAGGGCGTTGAGCGCGGACATCATGGAGTATTCGACGAGCGAAATTCTCGTCTCGAGCGCGACGCGCTGCTTCGCCTGACCGTCGAGCTGCGCCTCCGCCCACGCGGTTCGTCCGTATGCCTTCAATACCTCGATGCCCTGCACGAACTCGGCGACTTTCGCGGCGATTCCCGCGTAGAATGATCGGGCCTTCTCGTACATCGGGAAAATTTTGGCGAAGAAACCGATGAGAATCGCAAGCAGCGAGACCGACACGCCGAGCATGATGAGCGCGAGCTTGGGCACGAGCGCGAAGGTAACGGCGAAGATGCCCACCATCGTGAGGAAATTGACGATGAGGTTCGCCCCGAGGTTCGAAAACATGTCCCGCACGCGCTCCGTGTCGGTCTCTGTCCGCGACATGAGCTCTCCTACCGGATGCTTGTCGAAAAACGACATTGGCAATTTGAGAAGGTGAGAAAAGATGTCCTGCTTGATGAGGGTGACGATCGAGAGTCCGAGTTTCGCGAGCAGTATCATGCCGATGTAGCTCAGCGCTCCTGTTACCGACACGATTCCCAGGAACGCGAATGCATACACAAGGAGGAGCGAGGTATTCTCCTTTGGCACCGCGATGTCGATGATCTGCTTGAGAATATACGGGCCCGCGAGCTGCCCCAGCGCGATGAGCAGCATGACCCCGACGCCAGGAAGCGCCAGGGTTCTGTAGCGGGCGAGATATCCCAGAATGCGGTGGAGATAGTCGTCGTGGTTGGATTTGCTCGACATACGGAAACCGAAAAAGCTTTGGAAAACTCCCATACCCCGCGAAATGGTGTCGCGGAGCTCAGCACATGTTGCAAAGGCTGAATATTGTATAACGCCTTTTGGAAAACTGACAAGATCGTTTTTCGATATTTTTTGAACAATATGCGGAAAAACTCTAAAAAGTGAAGCGATGAAAAAAAGCCGCGCGGATCGCGTTGGGCGACCCGCGCGGCTTCTCATGACGCGATTTTTACTTGTAGAGCGGTCCCAGCGAGGCGCAGGCGCGGTAGTCGGAACCCTCCGGATCCATCCCGAAGGCGTTCCAGTAGCTCGGCCTGAATACCTGCTCGACCGGCACGTTGTGCATCGCCACGGGGATGCGCAGCATCGAGGCTAGACTGATGAGGTCCGCGCCGATGTGCCCATAGGAGATCGCGCCGTGGTTTGCGCCCCAGTTCGCCATCACGGAGTATACGTCTTTGAAAGGACCCTCGCCGGTGACTCGCGGCACGAACCAGGTGGTCGGCCACGTAGGGTCGGTGCGCAGGTCGAGGGTGTCGTGCACTTCCTTGGGCAGGGTCGCGGTGTAACCCTCGGCGATCTGGATCATGGGGCCCAAGCCCTTCACGAGGTTGACGCGCGTCATCGTGACGGGCATGCCGCCTTCCGTGAGGAAGTCCGAGGAGTAGCCGCCTCCTCTGAAGTAGCCGAGGCTCGCATAGCGCCACTGCGTGGCTTTGAGCATCTCTTTGGCTTCATTGGGCTCGACCTTCCACCAGGGTTTCATCGCAGGCTTGCCGTCGAGACGCTGGCAGCCAGTGCCATCGAGGCAGGTCGCCCCTGAATTGATGAGATGGATGAAGCCGCGCTCGGCGAGGCCAGTCGGTTTCCAGCCGGTAACGCGTTGCACAGCTTCAGGGCTCCAGTAGGTGCGCACATCGGAGAATATCTGCGCGCTGCCAGTGAGGAGGTGTCCGAAGAGCATCGAGACGCCATTGAGCGAGTCATTTTCAGTCGCCACGAGGTAGGGCTGGCGGATTCCATTCCAGTCAAAGCTCGAGTTGAGCATGGTCTCGAGAAAATCGCCGTTCGGGAAGTGATCGGTCCACTGGCGCTGTCCCTGGAAGCCGGCGAGAATCGCGTTGTGGCCAAGCGCCTCCTCGTAGAGGCCTTTGCGCTTGAGGTCGGGATTGCCAACCATGAGGTCGCGGACGATCAGCGCCATTTTTACGCTCATTTCCCAGACCTTGTCCTTGCGGGCGCGCGAATGCTGCGCCGTGGGCGAATTGTTGTCGGGCCCCTCAACGCAGTAGCGCTTCACCCAATCGAGAGCGCGGCGGTACTCTGCGTCGGAGTAGATCTTCTCATCGACGCGTCGCGTGATTTCGCTCATGTCGACATACTCATTGCGCATGCCGAGGTACTGGCGGAAAAAGTCGGGGTTGACGATCGAGCCCGCGATGCCCATGGACACGGACCCCACGGACAAATAGCTCTTGCCGCGCATCCAGGCGGCCGCCAGCCCCGCGCGTGCGAAGCGGAGTATCTTCTCGGCGACATCGCCGGGAATTGTGCCCGTGTCGGACAGGTCCTGCACGTCGTGGCCGTAGATGCCGAAGGCCGGAAGCCCCATCTGCGAGTGCGCGGCCAGCACCGCGGCGAGATACACCGCGCCGGGCCTGTCGGTGCCGTTGAAACCCCAGACAGCCTTGATCGTGAGGGGGTCAGTGTCCATGGTCTCAGAGCCGTAGCACCAGCAGGGCGTAACGGTGAGCGTGACGGCGACGCCCTCGCGCGCGAACTTCTCGGC
>JAKALZ010000173.1 GCA_021813065.1 bacterium | reverse complement strand
GTAGCGGCCGTCGCGGAGCGCGAGCGGATTTTCAACCATCTGTCGACCATTGTTCACTACAGCCTCAGCGAAGGGATAATAGACCGGAGGCTGAATGATGATCTTGTCGCCAGGCTGTGTATAGGCGAGCACAGCTAAATTGAGCGCAGGCACGACGCCTGGAGCGAAGCGCACCCACTCCCGCTTGATATCCCAATGATTTCTGCGTTTCATCCAATCGATAAGCGCTGAATAGTACTCAGCGGATCGGTCGGTGTATCCGTAGATGGGGTGTGAGGCTCGCGTTTGGATAGCTTCGACCACTTCGGGCGGGCAGGCGAAATCCATATCCGCGACCCAAAGCGGGATTGCGTCGCGGCAGTCTTCAGGAAGGGATGAAGTATCCCATTTTATGCTGTTGGTCGAGGTGCGATCGATGAGCGTATCAAAATCGTAGCGCACAGGTTTCCTCAGCTTTTATACGCGATAGCTTCAATTTCAACAAGTGCGTCTTTTGGAAGAGCCGCGACTTGAACCGTGCTGCGAGCCGGAAAATTCTTTCCGAAGAATCGTCCGTATATCTCATTGACAGTCGCGAAGTCGCGCATGTCTTTCAGAAAGATTGTTGTTTTTACCACGTCGGCGGGAGAGCAGCCGCTCGCGGTGAGCACGGCTCCAATATTCTTGAGCGTTTGCTCGGTCTGCGCCTGAAGGCCTTCAGCCAGGTTTCCAATTTCGGGAATGATGCCTGCCTGTCCGGAGCAGAACACAAAATTGCCGGCCCGTGTGGCGTGGCTGTAGGGGCCGAGGGCTGTCGGCGCCAGGGGTGCGTGGATGCACTGTTTGTCCATAATGATCTCCTTACATTGCTCTATTGAATTACATTGTGCGATTGTGTGCGATTGTGTGCGCTCGGGTGATTAATGCTTCAGAAGGGCGCGTTGCGCAACCTCGTCGGCTTTCTCTCGATTCTCGAGCGCGGCGATAATGGCGATCGCGAATTCGCCCGCGGTACCCGGCCCGCGAGAAGTGATAAGCGCGCCATCGACCACGACGCGCTCAGGGACGAACATCGCGCCGCTCACTGAGTTCTCTGTACCCGGGTAACCAGTGAATTTTTTCCCTTTGAGGAGATCGCACGCGCCATGAAGTACCACTGCTGGGGCGGCGCAGATGGCGGCGATGAGTTTGCCTTATCGATGTTGTTGCTGGATGCGCGCCCGCACCGCTGCGCTCTCCGCGAGATTTGCGGCGCCAGGCATGCCGCCTGGCAGCACGATCGCGTCGTACTCGCGCTGTAGCGCCTCTGTGCCGGCGTCGGTCTGCACGGTGATGCCGTGCGAACCTTTTACCGCACTCGAAGTGACGCCAATAAGTGTGACTTCGATTCCCGCGCGTCGCAGATAATCCGCGGGTGTAAGCGCCTCGACTTCCTCAAAACCTTCAGCGAGCAGAATACACGCGTGTTTCATTCATTCCTCCAAGTCTTAAAAGCAAGCGATTCAGCCAGCAAGCCCTCCCAGGAGCACGCCGACGAGATACGCCGCGGAAGCTGCCACACCGCCAACGAGCAGCATTTCGAGTCCGCTTTTCAGCCAATTTTTGCCTGTCAGGATGGTTTTAAGCGCGCCGAGTCCAAAGAGCGTTACGCCGGTGAGGACGCAGGCGAGCGGAAAGCGGATCGGGTCGAGCGCTGGGATGAATAGGGCAAATACATACGCCGCGATCGGCAAGAAACCGAAGAGCCCGAACGAGATGAAGGTGGCAAGCGCGTCGGCGATGGGTGAGTCATTCGACGGCATGATACCCAGTTCCTCGACCATCATGGTGTCGACCCAGGCCTTTTTATCTTTGGCGATGATTTCGACCGCGGCGCGCGCGTCTTCAGGAGACATGCCCCGCGCTCGGTAAATCTCTTCGAGCTCTATCTTTTCGCCTTCAGGGTATTTTTCGACCTCCCATGCCTCGCGCGCTCGTTCAGCGGCCTCATATTCGCCCTCGCTCTTCGAGGAAAGGTAGTCGCCGATGGCCATTGAGAGCCCATCGGCCAGAAGGTTGGCCAATCCCACAATGAGCACGACTCCGGCCGAGAGCGACGCGCCCGCTACACCCGCGGCGGCCGCAAAGGTAGTTATGGTGCCGTCGAGGCCACCGTAGATGATGCTTTTAAGGTATTTGCCGCGCGCGGTCGTGTGCTGTTCTTCCGCGCTGGTAGTCTTTAAAGGTTGATGGGCGCGGCGCGCGGCGTCGGCATCTTTGCGTTTCCACGCCTCTTTTGCTTCGTCGAGTCTTCGTGTCAGCATAGTAATCCTATGACGATAGTATGCCACAGGAAGTGTGAGCGCGCTATTGGAGAAGATGTCTCGCGCGCTGCGATTTCAGATGTTACCTCAAAAAAAGACGCCACGTCGCGTTGGCGAATAGCATCGCGCCGGCGACTGGCGTCTCATCAAAATGAGGCGAACTATACCCATCACTCTTTGTGGCATTCGCTACAGGTCACGAAAGTCTGAGTGTGATGGCAGGAATAGCAGTAGTCGACGGTCGGCGTGGCCGGCGCTGTAGCCGCGTTGTAGGGAATTGGGTGCGGCTCGTGACACTCCGAACACTCAACAATGCTGGTAGCGTCGTGCGGCACGTACTTATGCGGGTTCACTTTTTCGCCGAACTCTGTTGTATAATTATCGGTGCGCGCGGCGAGCTTTTCGAAGGGACCGTGGCACTTCAGGCAGTACGCGGCGTCCTTGACCGCGCTCTCTTCCACGATCGAGGCGGACGAGACAGCTTCTGAGCTAGAGTCGCCGCTCCCCGTGCCCGATTCTTGGGTGGCCGAGCTGGTGGCGTCGGTTGTCGAAGGAGGAACGGTTGTCTGGGTGAGAATGATCCGCGCGCCATCGCGAGGAAGGGCCGTACTCCCGGCTGGCGACGGCGACTGCGTGTTCGAGAAACCCAGTTTTGTCAGTCCGGGTGCCGAGGCGCGCGCGACGGCCGATGGCGAAACCGCGCATCCCACAAAGACCGCCAATACAGCGGCCCCGGCGATTGCGATGCATTTTTTCTGAAAATTCGATGGCATCATCCGCTCCAATGTTGAATGGTACAGGTTGAATGGTACAGATTGAGGGAAAGATGAACTTCCCCTCAATCGTATAGGCGCTCAGATCAGCCCTTTACGGCTTCTCCACCGGCGATGTATCCCTGGGTGAGGCAGCGCGCCAAACCGTGCTGGCTGCATCCCGCCGCGGATTCGCCGCCGCAGTAGAGGCCGTCGATCACCTGTCCGTCCATGTCCATAACCTGGCACTTCATATTGATTCTGAGGCCGGCGTAGGTGTCGTGTACCGTAATCGTCGCCCACGCCGCGTAGAAAGGACCGGTTTCGATCTTGTTCTGAGGCTTCGGTTTCGCGAAATCTTCATCGATGCCGCTCTCTACAAACTTGTTGTAGCGCGCGACAGTCTCCTCGAGATTCGCGGCGGGCATCTTCACCTTCTGGAAGGGGCACGCGGAGATCTTCTCGGCGAGTTCGGCGAGCGTAGGAGCACTGAAGAAGTAGTCGGGGTGCACGGAGGTCTCGTTGATGACCCACTTTTCGCGCTTGACCGTTTCGGAATCGAAGATCGCCCACTGGGGTCCTGGCGCGTAGTCAGGCGCCGCTGAGCACTCGTTGATCGCGAGGGCCGCGTCGGGGTAGTTCATCGGTTTGTAATTGATGTTCTGCGCGTTCCGCCAATCGCCCTGGATATATGGCTTCAGGAATCCCTCGGTGGTGCCATTCGGATAACCGTCTTCCATCTCATTGTAGAAGCGCTTGCCCGCCTGGTTGACGATGATAGCGTCTTGCCAAGTGCGGATGTTGAGGCCGGTGGCTTTGACTTTGGGGAAAATGGGCGACTTCGGTGTCCAGCCAACATAATTCGTCCGCGTGCCGATAATCGGGCGTTTTCGCAGAGAACCGTTTCTATCCAAGGTCTGGTTCGCGGTGCCCCAGAGCGTGGCGCCGATTGCCATGGCCGCGAGCTCGCCGCTTCCGTCCTGCGGTGAGTACTCGGTACCGGCGAGCGGCATCTCTTCGGTGAGGCGTGGATCGAACATTCTGCGGAAATTCACGTTGCCGGTGCTGCCGCCAGTGCCGATGACGATTGAGCGTTTTGCCCTGATTGTAACGGCGGGCTTATCCAGTTCGATGTTGCCGTCGGACCTGAAGCTCTTGAGCGGGGTTACGGTGCCGGGGAGAATTGTCGGGGTGTAGCTGGCCTTGATGCCGATAGCGCGGCCGTCATTGAGCTTTTCGCGGTAGATGGTGTCCATGTGATAATTGAGCAGGAATTTAATGCCGAGAGCGCGTGCACTGTCTTCGAGCGCGCGCATGAGCGAAGTGCCGCCGGCCGCCGCGGGACTCTCCGCGCTCTGTCCTTTGGTCCAGATAGTGTGGTGTTCGCGTTTCGCCGAAATGCCAACCGCGTGGCCGCCAGAATTATCGGGAGCTTTATCGACAAAGGGGACGCCATGCGCGAGAAGGAATTCAAAGGTCTGCGCCTCATTGTCGGCCAACGCGCGCTGAACCGCGCGATCGTTGTAGCGATAATCCGGCATGCCGCTCACTTCGACGACAGACCAATCCGTAAGATCTTTAAAGAGCATCTCAGGATCGTCTTTGATGCCGTACTTTTTCTGATAGCTGGTGCCGCCACCGAGCGGAACATTGCCGCCGGAAATGATCGCGTGACCGCCGACATCATAGTTTGTGTCCAC
>JAKALZ010000172.1 GCA_021813065.1 bacterium | reverse complement strand
TCCGATCTTCGAGTTCGACCATGCGCTGCCAGTAGGTGAGCGCCTCTTTGTACTCTTTAAAGTCGTAGTGGAGGTGGCCTAAGCCGATCAGCGCGTAGTGGTTATCGGGATTCAACTCAAGAACGCGGTGGTAGATCGCCTTTGATTTACGGAAATCGTGCACTTTGCGGTAGGCGTCCGCGACGCGGGTAAGCACGGTGATGTTCGTATTGTCGTGGAGCAGGTACTGCTCCCAAATCTCGATGGCTTTCTGGAATTGATTGAGGGCCTTGTAGCAGTCCGCCAGGCCAAAAAGCGCATAGCTATTGCCAGGGTGGAAAACGAGACAACGTCGATAGTAGTCGGCCGCCTCTTTGAATCGACCTCGCTTGCGGGCAGCATCGCCCATGCCGACAAGGGCATAATTGTTCTCTTTATCTTTCTCGAGAATCACTACGAAGCACTCGATTGCCTCATCGAAGCGATTCTCCTTGAGAAGCTGATACCCTTTTTTTGAGGTTTCCGCGATTTCCGTGTTCTCGGACTGAATTTCTTCTGGCACGTCGAAAAAGTCATCGTTGTAGGGGAGAGTGGGCATGTCGCTCATTACTTTTACCTCTTGGCGGAAAGTATTTTTACATGTGGCCGTACAACAGCCTGGAATTTATTACTTATTTCTTTCCGTCTATTGTTAACTGCCTAATTATACATTTGGTTTCGCATAAAAGCAATATTGTGAAAATAATTCTTTAGTGGATTTTATCCAAAATTTTATAGAATCGAACAATAGACCGACCATAGATGCGAATGTCGTAGCCTTCAAGCGTCCCTACACGCTCAGGCAGGCGATCCTCACGCGGAAAGTGGATCAGTACGACACTGCCAACTTTAAGAGAGGCAGAGCGGCCCAATCGCTCGAGGAGCTGCAGCTTGAAAGGGTAGTCGAAAGGCGGATCGAGAAAGAGAATATCGAAGGGGGTTTTATTTCGGAGGATGAAGGTTTCGGCAGGCATTGCCCTGCAGTAGAGCGGAGGCTCTGAAATAGCGGCGTTCTCGAGGAGCACGGGGAATTTTTTGCGATCTTTCTCGACACATACCACAGGATTCGCGCCTCGGGAGGCTGCTTCCAATCCAATGATTCCTGATCCGGCGAAGAGATCGAGAAAGGAGTTGCCTGAGAGATCTCCCAAGACGCCAAACACCGATTCGCGCATCCGATCCATCGCGGGGCGTATCCGAAGGTTGCCTTCGGGCATGCGGACGGTGCGACCAGTGTAGATGCCTCCAGTGATGCGCATGGCTACCAGCTCTTGGTGCGAAATTCTCGTCGAATTTCACGATCGAGATCTCGAGCCTTGATGTCAGCGCGTTTGTCGTAGGCTTTTTTGCCTCGGCACAGACCGAGTTCAAGCTTCACGAGACCATGCTTGAGATAGATGCTGAGGGGAATCAGCGTAAGGCCCTTTTCGCGGACACGACGATCCATGCGCTTGATCTCCTGGTGGTGCAGGAGGAGCTTTTTAGGACGATCAGGATCGTGGCCGAACATCGAGGCATGAGCGTACTCGGAGATATGAAAATTATTGAGCCACACCTCCTGGTTTTTTATTTCCGCAAAGGCGTCGCCGAAACTCACGCGTCCTTCTCTGATAGATTTTACTTCGGAGCCGAGGAGGGCTATTCCGCATTCGAAAGTTTCTTCAACCTCATAGTCGAATCGGGCACGGCGGTTAAGGGCGATGTTTTTGGTGGGCTCTTGCGATCTCATTTTTTTACTAAAGCAGGCCTAAAACCCAGGAATTCAGAGGCGTGGGTCGCGGGTACGGGACCGCGAATGCCGCCGGATATCGCGTTGGGCTTATTTGCCCACGAGCCGCCAAGGACGGTTTTCGAACCAATCGTCGCCGCAAGTTCCGCGAACGCGCTGGAATTGTCTTGAATCCAGGGATAGGGCCTGAATCCATCCGAGGTCCATTCCCATACATTCCCGTAGAGGTCGGCGAAACCGAGATTATCGCGGCCTGCGGAGCCAACAGCTAGAGGACCGGACTGAGCGCGAGCGCTGAATACGCCATGGGCTGTGGGATTTTTCGCGTCCTCGGCGGAAGCCGCCTGCCACATGGCCTCTGTAGGAAGAAGCACCTCGTAGCCGGCTGGCGCCTGCGCGCTCAGCCAATCGCAGTATGCCTTCGCGGCGAACCACGATACTCCAGTGATGGGAACAGTATCGGATTTCGCGGCATCGTAGTTGGAGAGGTACGCGTTATCGGCGAGCCCCTTCGCGATGAGGGCAGCTCTGTTTTCTGGTTTCCATTCGAGATTCTGGGCAAGGAATCGATTAAACTCGGCGCGCGTGACCTCGGTCGACGCTAACCCGAATTCTGGCGTAGTGGCCATGTATGGCACCTGAGTTCCGCCCGGCGTTGTGAGCACGCTGGTTATCGAGCCTGGAGCAAACATGACGAACGAGAGCGGCCCGACAGAGATGCCGCCTGAGCGGGGAGGATGGGAGGGGCTCAGGCTTGCCGCTTGCCGCGCAGCCGAAGCGGCGGCGTCTTTCATTCCGGGGAACTCTTTTTCAGATACGATTTCGGAGAGGGCGACCGAAGAATTTTTTGAATGTGCCAGAAGCGCCGCCGCGGATCGAGCGAGGGCGATGTATCCAAGCGGGCTCGCGCCTGGCGCGCCCAACGCTGACGCGGAGTAGATCGCGTCGCGGAGCGAGCTGGAATTTTCCGCCATGCTTACGCTTGCCGCGAGTACAGGGGTGGCTAGATCCGCGCGCTCGGAAGGGGAGAGCGCCGAGAGATCTCTCGCTGATTCTGAGAGGGCCATCGGAATCTGGTACATCGCGCTCGGTCTCCCGGTGAGGGACCATGTCGCAAAATTGGAAAACGCTGGAGTGATAACCGCCAATGCCGAATCCGGCATGAGCTTATAGGGCACACGAACCTTGGGAGGAAAGAGTATCGTCGCGAAAACGCGGTTAGGGACCGCAATATCGAGGGTCTGCGTGGAAAATCCGGCTTTTTGAATTTGAAGTTGGTGCTTCCCTGGTGTAGCGTGCACACCGTCGAGGCTGTTTCCTTGGTAGGCGCCGTCGACGTACACGGCTGCCGCCTCAGGCGCTCCCTTGAACACAAGCTGAGCGCCTGGGTTGTTCAGCGCGGGATTGATCAAGATGAAAAACACCAGAGCGATGATGATAAATATATATATAGCAGGAACATATATTCGAGGACTGATGCCAAGCATGGATTTGAGTTTGACTTTTGCTTGGGCGATGTCCTGTTCTGTGATTTTCTCGGACTCTTTCATTGCAATGGAAGCCTAGCCGAAGGGCACCGTCTTGTCAACGATATGCGCTCATGATAGCTTGATATCGAAATGAAAAGAGTGGATTTCATCGATCAGCTCATTGGGTACTCAGAAGAGGTCCTCACTCGAAGGAAGAAAAAAGCTCTCCGCGAAAAAATGAAGCAGCAGAGGCGGCATCCTGTTGTCGACTGGGTTTACGCGATTCTCTGGGCGGCGTGCGTTGTTCTCGTCATCAATCAGTATATCTTTCAAGCGTATCGAATTCCCTCAGAATCGATGCAGAACACCCTGCTCATCGGCGACATGATTTTTGTCGACAAGCTCTCCTACGGCCCTGAGCTGCTACCTGGCGTGCTGAAGACTCCCGGAGTGGCAAAACCACATCGCGGCAATGTCATCATCTTCGAGAATCCCTCGTATCTCTCCCGCGGACCGCTCTACAATATTTTCCAGCAACTCTTGTACATGGTAACATTCACGCTCGTCGATATCGACAGAGACCCCTCCGGTGAACCGCGTGTACACTACCTCATCAAGCGCGACATCGGCGTCGGCGGAGATACGATCCAAGTAAAGAATGGAGAGGTGTCTATAAAGCCGCGCGGCGCTTCGTCGTTTATAGATGAAAAAACCCTAATGACGGGTATGAACCTGCCCGTGAAAACGCACCGTCTGGTCACTTCGGCGGAATATCCTGAGATCGACAGCGTGGGAATCGCGTCCGCATACTCCGAGCTGAGCCTGCCTCTGCCAGCGCGCGTCGGAACGCCGCTTGCCCAGAACGCGAACAAAGACGCTTTTCAGTATGACATGAGCCGAGTGACCACGCTTAGAGACGCTAACCCGGCGGATACTCGAAACGCACAGCTTGCGCAACGCTACAGCGCGGGCTGGTACATCGCGGACTCGCGAGTCTTCCCGATGGGCGACAACAGAGATAATTCTCGCGACGCGCGCTACTTTGGACCAGTCGCCGAAAAAAAAGTGTTAGGGCACGCGTTGTTTATTTATTTCCCATTCAGCAGGATGGGTGGCATTAAATAACTTAGAGAGGCGCATATTGAGTCGAAGGCCTGTGCGATATGCTGAAAAAATCGACAGGAGCAAAAAACGCACCAGAATCATCGTCAATATCGCGATTCTTATTGTGCTCTGCGCGTTGGCGCGGTCTTTTGTGTTTCAGACCTGGCGCGTCGCTGATGATGCCATGGCGCCAAGCCTCCACCAGGGCGACATTGTCCTCGCGGTGCCCTACCTGCTTCGTTTTGGAGGCGTACCGCAAGGACTCGCTGGGGCGGCGAGAATAGGAAACGTAGTGCTAGTCAGCGATGGATCCGAGTCCATCGTCCCAGCTCACCAACGTCTTGCGGATGCCGCCCTCAGATTTCTGACATTTCAACGCCTCTCAATCCTCAAAAATAAGTATGGCGATTCATTCTCGGTGCCT
>JAKALZ010000171.1 GCA_021813065.1 bacterium | reverse complement strand
ATCTTCCTTCACAGAAATTCGAGAAGGAATGAAGCTCTTCGGAGACATATAGGACGTGACTTCAGCAGGCACCACACTTACAAGACCATCTATAACAACGGATTCCAGTCTCGAAACGACTCGTTCCGCTTCAGCGCTGGGTAGCATGATTTCTATGATTACCGGCAAGTCATTGGACATCGCGACCATGCGGCTAGTAGCGATTTTGCCATTTTCGTAGCAACCCTCGATTCCACGATATACTACGCAGCGCGCGGCGATTTTCAATGAATGCACATAATTCACAATGAAATCGGAAACATCCTTCCCTTCGAAACGAGCGCCCTCGCGTGTAAATACCTTGATAGATGTATATGCGATCATATCCACCTCAATACGAAGCGGATTTGATATGATATCCACCTGAATAGATCGATCCATGCAAGAGGACCATACGATGCGCGTCGGATATCAAACAGAGATCGACTGAGCAGAAGGTTATGTATTTTGAAATGAAACCACGTTCACCCATACTACCCCTCCCTGTGAAAAATCGCAGGAGTTATTAGCCGGAGAGGCAGTTTGAGGTAAAAGCGCACCTGTGTTATCGCTGTACCTCAAGGCGAACTCCATCGCCTTCCAAAATATTATATTTTATCCAGACAAGTGTCAATGCGAGAGGAATTTGGGCACTCGGGGACTCTCAGTCCATGCCTCTTTGAATTTTCGGGTGAGGGTATACTGAAAATTTCGCATAACCCCAATTATGGTACTGACTGCGCTCTGCACCGAGCGCATTGGATGCGTAATCGCGACAAGGCCGCGGCCGAATCGAGAAATAACCGTGTAAAAACAGGATTGGCTCCCTACCGCGCCATCAGCGCGAACACGCCCCAACCTAGATATTCACGCGTGTAGGCGGCGTAGAGCACAGGATCCGAGGTCAGTTTCGCGCGCACCTCCTTCGCGAACTCGTCGTCGGGATTGGCTTCAAGCCAGAGACGCATGGTGAGCCATTGGGCCGCCTCGTAGCGGTCCCAGCCGTCTTGATCAGCCAGCACCATTTCCACGACATCGTAGCCAAGCATGCCGAAAGACTCGAGAAGCCGCGGCAGCGTGAGAAAGTCGGAGATTGAGCTACCCTCGCAGCCCTTGGCGATTTCTTCCGTCGGCGGCACCTGTCGCCAGAAGGGTTCGCCGATGAGAATGATCCCGCCTGGGCGCAGGCTCCGCGCCAGAAGGGCGATCGTGCCGGCTACACCCCCGCCGATCCACGTGGCGCCGATGCAGGCCGCCACGTCGACTTTCTCGTCAGCGACATGCCCGGCTGCATCGCCATGGATGAACTTGACACGATCGGCGACACCGAGTTCAGTAGCGCGGCGTTTCGCGTGCTCGGTGAACAACTGGCTCAAATCGACACCGGTACCGATAATGCCATGATCGCGCGCCCACGTGCAGAGCATCTCCCCCGAACCGCTGCCGAGGTCGAGCACGCGGGTTCCCTTTTCCAGACGCAGCGCGGCGCCGAGCGTCGCGAGCTTTTCGGGCGTGATCGGATTGTGGATGCGGTGAGCGCTCTCGGCGATATTGAAAATCCTCGGAATGTCCATAACAGAATACCTCCTAGCGATAGCGTCAACATTCTTTCGCACATTTATGCGGAAGTTACATGGTGGTTTTTGTATTATCCATTTTCATTGCGGTATAGAGCATGCTCGATATGCCAAACACGATCCCTGAAATGAGCCACACTCCAGGTATTTTCATTGATTTTACTATCATGCTGAATAGCACCGATCCAATAATTCCCCCCAATTGCATCGTCAACGATGAGAACGAAAGAATCGATGATCGTTTCTCATCTGGGATAAGTGTATTCATGATGGTGTTTTCTGGAATATTCATCATGCCATTGATCATGAACATGAACAGATAGATTGATGAAAACGCGGCAATATTGCTCTGAAACGACAGCACTATTATAAGTAGCCCTATCACGATTCTTGAAATGAACAAGACACGTTTTTGCGAAATCCTTTGTTTTCGAAGCAGCAAATTGATCATCCCTACGCCGAGTAGTGATGCGAGGAAATATCCACTATTTATAAGTCCAAAGATCCAGGTCTTTGAATCCGTACCAAGAATCCCCTTTACCTGAGGTTGCCAATATAGCTCAATAGCATTGAAACAGAATCCCCATATCATTGTTCCCGTTATTAAAAGCAAAATATTTCGGTTTCTTACTACTATGCTCAGAGACTCTTTGATATGCGCCAGCAATAATGGCCTGTTTTTCGGGGCATCCGTTGTTTCCTGTACTCCAAATATCGTAAATAGAAACAGAACAGCTAAGACGATTATTTGTATGACTAGGTTCCCATTGTATTTGTTTTGCCCAGGAAAGTACGTTCCCCAGATCATCGGAATTACGCCGCCCAACAACGCTCCTGTCGCCAAGCCTATTACTTCTCCACTGTTCAATACGCTTATGAGTTTATGCAAGTTGTCCTTTCCATTCTTTTTTATGTACTGACTAATAAACAGCGCTTCTACAGATCCAGAAGAGAATGCCCTTGCTATTCCATAGCACGCGAACCCAACCAGTAGCCATATCAAGTTATGTGTTACCAGGACAATAGAGTATCCAAGGATAGAGAGCGCCAAAGAGAATATGTATATTTTTTTCTGACCTATGATGTCGGCAAGAATACCGCTTGGGAATTCAAATACTACAATAAACACTGAGTAGATGGCCGTTACAAATCCCAATGTATCGACAGTGCTTCCTTTTGACAGCAGCATCAGTGACATCACGGTAGTCCCAATCCCTACCGCAAACCAATTCAATAACCTATTGACGAAAGGTACCATCATATCTATTTCCTTTCAAAATATTATCTCGAATTCCCCCGGAATTGTAGCCACTATTCCGCTGCAGGGAGTGGCCCCAAAAAGGTAGCTGGCTGGCAATCGCGTGGCTGTCGCGTGCGACTGCTCCGTGTAGACGAGCCCAATCCATGAAGGATAGTTCTAGGAGCAGGAGCCGCAACGGATTAAAGGAATTTTTGCTTCTTCCTGGAAAGCCACGCTTCACACAGGTTTTTCCTGCATCTCCCGCAGACTTTCCCGCACAAGCTTTTTAATGAGTTCGAGGGGCACTTCGCGGTCTGCCGGAAAACTGATTATGGCCTTGGTGGTGATGTACTCTTTAAGTTCCTCTAAGTGATTCTGCAGCACTGGCGGGCGCACATGAAGGCGCACATAGGGTGTCTTGTAGCTGAACCAGGCAAACATCCCATTGTAATCATAGCCCGGGTAGTAATATCCGGGCATCTTGAAATAGCTAGTGGTCTCGAACGATCCTGGCGCGACTTCTTTGATCGCCGCCCTGATACGATTGAGATTATCCTGCGATTCCAGAGGGCTTTGGGCGATGTAATCATCAACTGCCACTGAATCGTCTGTAGTAAGATGTAAATTTTTCATATTTCCAGCCTTATTGAAGATGTTGATCAAAAAATAACGTGCTCAACGTCGAGCTATGTTACCATTCCGGGGAGCGGCTACACCACCATAGCTGTTCCTCTATCAAGGGGGTCAGTTCACTTATACGAGGCTGTTTGGCTGATTGGAATCGAAAATCGAATGAGAGAAATAAAAAAGGCCGCCCAGGAAATTCCTGAGCGGCCTTCATTTTCACTATAGCAGGGGGAGGACTCGAACCTCCGACCTCCGGGTTATGAGCCCGACGAGCTGCCAACTGCTCTACCCTGCGTCGCGAAAATAAACTTACAAGAAAAATCAAAATATGTCAAGGGATGGAAGCAAATTCTTTAGAATGCTGGCCAAAATCGCGGCGGTTGGCGCGCTGCGAATTGCGCGGGCCGCGCGAGGCTTCTTGGTAGCGCGAGCGTTCCGAACCGTGGCGGTACTCGGGGTTTTCCGGCCGCTGGCGGTTGTTGGCCCGCTGAGATGAGAACTGCTTTCCGGCGTTCGGAGCGCGCTTCTGATACTCGGCATGCTGCGGGCGCGGCGAGGTCTGTTGAGGCTGCATCCGCCGAGGAGGCTGCTGCGGGACGTGCTCCCGAACCGGTTCCTCCGGGGTGCTTTCGGCAGCCTTGTGGGGCACTTCGATATATTTTCGCTCCATCGGTTCGGGCACCAGGCGCTCAATGACCCGGAGCATCTGCTTGTCTTCGGGAGTCGCGAAGCTCATGGCGATGCCCGAGCGGTGCATGCGGCCGGTGCGGCCGATGCGGTGCGTGTAGGCTTCGGCAGTGTCCGGCATGTCGAAATTGATGACGTAGGCGATGCCGCGGATGTCGATGCCCCGCGCCGCGATGTCGGTCGCGACCATGAGGCGCACCTCTCCGTTCCTGAAGCTGCGCATGGCTTTGTCGCGCTGGCCCTGCGACAGGTTGCCATGGAGCGATACCGCGGCGTAGCCTCCGTTGGTCAGTTGGATCGCGAGGCGCTTCGCCCTGTGCTTGGTACGCGCGAAAATGAGTGCTGAACCTTCGGCCTCGCCGCCGAGAAGACTTGAGAGCGCGGCGTACTTGTCAGTCTGGGAGATAGGGCAGACCACATGGCGCACGGTTTCGACCGGGCTCGAGCTGCCGATTTCGATGAGAACGGGTTCGCGCTGGAACTCTTTCGCCAGGGCGCGGATCTCCTGGGGAAAGGTCGCCGAGAACATAAGGGTTTGGTGAGGCGCCGGGAGGGATTCGATGATCTTCCTCACGGTCGGCAGGAAGCCCATGTCGAACATCTGATCCGCCTCGTCGAGGACGAGG
>JAKALZ010000170.1:3731-4789 GCA_021813065.1 bacterium | reverse complement strand
GACGCCACGCGATCGCAGAGCGAAGTGGCGCCACCGCTGCCAGGCTAAAATTCAGAGAGCAATGATCGATGGCTGAACCTCGTGCTTCCAAAAGGAATTTTCTCGCTTATTTCCGACAGCTGCCGGCAGTAGAGCGAGCAGGGCTCGCGGTCATGCTGACGGTGCTTATCGGGCTCGCGATCGGAGCCTCCTTTCTTCAGCGGCGAGATATCCTCCACGACAAGGAAGCCCATCTTGAGCTCGTGGAACAGATGAAAATCGATCAGATCGCCTCCTGGTACAAAACGCAGATTACTGAGGCTGAAGAGATTTCCAGTTCAAACATTTTTATAGGCATAGTCCAGGACGCGATCGCGTCTCCGTCGAAGCAGCACATCGCAGAACTTGAGGATTTTTTGCGGCCGATTCAGCGAAGCTTCAATTACGCGAACAGCGCGGTGATCACTCCGGACTTTAAGGTCGTATACGCGCTCACCGAATTCGCGCAATCGAACTGCGACATTGTGCGGAGTGATATTGAAAACGGGCCACACACCACTCCATTCTTTACCGATCTCCATCTCATTTCGCCCTTAGCGAAGCCTGGATTTCACCTCGTGATACCTCTCATCGCCCTAGGGCAAACGCGCGCTTTCGCGTACCTCGTGCAGACACTTTTTGCCGAAGACTACCTCTACCCTCTTCTCTCGCAGTGGCCCGGCAGTGAAAAGACCGGAGAGATTCTGTTTCTCAAGCCGCGCGGCGCGATGATCTCGGTGATGAATCCGCTCAAGCTCGTCAACATATCGGCGTTCTCCATGCAAGTATCCGCGGATGATCCTTCCACCGTCGAGGCGCAGGCGGGGCGAGGGGCGCGCGGGATCATTCGCGGCACGGACTATCGCGGTAAGCGAGTCATCGCGGCGGTGGGCGAAGTGCCCAAACTCGGATGGATCATCCTCTCTAAAATTGATCTTTCTGAGGCCTTCAATACATGGGTGCCAACCTTTCTCATCATTATCGCGTTCGTGCTCGTCGCCATTGCCGCCGCGCTCGCGGGAGCGTACGTGCTGTTCTCC
>JAKALZ010000170.1:0-3721 GCA_021813065.1 bacterium | reverse complement strand
TATCGGTCTACCGAGGAAGACTTGAGCTCCTCAAGCGCTCAGAGCGAAGCGAAGCGCTCCTCACCGCGATTCTTGAGCGCATCGACGCTCCGGTGATCGTTATGGATTCGCTGCAGGAAGTGCAGTTCTCAAACCAAGCCTTTAAAGTTCGCTTTGGAACCACGCTTCCCGAGGGCCTCCCTTCGCTCAAAACTCCAGCCGGCGAAGATGCTCCCTTGAAGACGCGATATCTTCAACTCCTCAATGTCGATGGGAAGAAACTGCATCTTTACGTGCAACCCATGCGGATTGCGCTCGAGGGGCAATCCGCGTTGTCTGGCTACGTCATGCGCGATGTCACCGAACTTGAATTCGCACTGGAGCAGGTGCAACAGCTCAACCGCGATCTGGCAAAAAAGGTAGAGGCGCAAACAAAGCGCATTACTGAGGCAAATGAGGAACTTCGCTCCATCGCCTCCGCGATCTCTCACAACCTCGCCACGCCACTGCGCGCCATCGAGTCCTTCAGCGAGCTCTTGGAGGGAGAAGCCGTGCACCAGCTTGGCCCCGAGGCGATCGATTATATTTTGCGCATCCGGCGGGCATCCTCGAGCCTCTCCACGCTTACGGACGATCTTGTCACCTATCTATCGCTCGATACCGTGCCCCTCTCAAATGAAGAGATCGACTTCAGCATCGCCGCACAGGAGATCACATCGGAGTACATCCACCGCAACCCGAACCGCCGCTATCAGATCATGATCATGCCGGGCCTCAAAATGCACGGCGACGCGGCGCTTCTCAAGATTGGGCTCCGCAATGTCATCGAGAATGCCTTCACCTACTGCTCGGACAGCGTTGTTGCGAAGCTCGAGGTGGGAAAAGTCGGCGAGTTCGGCATTTACATCAAGGACAATGGGGTAGGCATGGATCAGCAGGAAATCGCGTCGATTCTAAAGCCCTCGCTTAAAACTGAGGGTGAGGAGTACTCGCCCGGACTCAGTGTCGGGCTTGCGATCACTAAGAAGGTCATCGAGCGACACGGTGGTCAGCTTGAAATCGAGAGCGAACTCGGCGTGGGTACTACTGTGCGCTTCAAATTTTAATCATTTTCTTGTGAGCATTCGCGAAATCGTACGGTTTCGCGGGCCCTCTTGGCTGTTTTTCGTACATTTCAGTGGCTGCCAAAATACTGCGAGAGCCCGCCGAGCAACATTTCGATCGCGATCGCCGTCAGCACCAGGCCCATGAGCCGTTCGATCGCCGATAGGGCGCGCGGCCCGAGCCACTCCTTCAGCTTCGATGACGCGAAGAACGCTGCCATCGATACTGCCATCGCGATGAGAATCGCGCCCACCCACTCGAGCCCCCTCGACGGATCGGATTTCATGAGCAGCATCACGTAGGTGAGGGCGCCCGGCCCCGCGATGAGCGGAATAGCCACCGGCACGATGAACGGTTCGCCTTCAATCTCATCCTCGACGAGTTTGCCCCCCGTGCCGGGGAATATCATGTTCACGGCGATGAGAAAGAGAATGACGCCGCCAGAAATCTTCAGCACTTCGTCCGACAGTCCGAGGGCGCTCAAAAACACGTCGCCAAAGAAGAGAAAAGCGATAAGGACCGCCGCCGCGATGACGCACTCGCGGAGGATGACCTTGGGGCGCCGCGCTACTGGCACATTTTTGAGCGAAGAGATGAAGAGAGGAATGTTCCCCAACGGATCCGTAATGAGAATGAGCAGTATCATCACCGAAAGGAAACTCTGTTTCATACCGCCGCCTCCTTGTTTGCCGTCCGCGCGAGCTGCGTGGCTCGCGCCGCGCGCGATACGCTCAGCACCGACGAAAGCACTACCGCCGCGACAATGATGATGCCGCCCGCAATCGCGCGGCCCGACGGTACTTCACCTATGATAAGGAACACCCACACCGGATTGAGGGCTGGTTCAATGATCGCGATGAGCGAGCCTTGAATCGCGCTGATCCGCACGATCGCGTAGCTGAATAGAAGGCCCGCGACTCCGATCTGGAGAATGCCGAGGCCGAATATGGCCGCGAT
This sequence comes from bacterium, assembly GCA_021813065.1. GTDB lineage: Bacteria > Spirochaetota > Spirochaetia > Treponematales > Rectinemataceae > Rectinema. Next base: position 1,681 of record JAKALZ010000170.1, on the reverse strand, counting down.
AGACCTGGCATTGATGACGGGCGCGGGGAGAAACAGCGAAGCGCCAATACCGATAATCGCTGTCAGCGCGTGGCTCAGGAAGAGGGACTCGAGAGGAGAACCCTCTTTTTGGCGGCGCATGAAGAGGATGTGCGTCGCGAAGGTGAACCCCGAGAGCACCGCGACAATATCGCCTACAAGATGCCCCGCCTGCAAGGAATCCGAAAAGAAAAGGCCCATGCCGAGCACAATCGCGATCAGCGCGCCGATCTGCTCGGGCGCGGGCCGCTCTTTTACAAGAATTCCCGAGAAGAGCATGATGTATACAGGCGCGCCGTACTGCAGCAAAATCGCGTTCGCGCTCGTGGTGTGCTTGTTCGCGTAGATGAAGAGGAGCATCGTGGCCGCGTTCGCCACTGCCGCGACAATCTGGTTCACACTGAAGGTAAATTTCGGCCGCCGCATTGTCGCGAGGAGAAATATCGCCGCGATGAGGCTTCGCGCTCCCGCGATTGTAATAGAGTTCCAGTCGATGAGCTTGATGAACAGTCCGCCGAGGCTCCAGAAAAGGGCGGTCAGCACCATCGCGATGATGCCCTTGGTATCGCGCCGCATGTCTTTCTTGCCTCTTAGCGCTCGAGTTTGCGGTACACGATCCGGTGCGGCCTGTCCGCGTCGATGCCGAGTTTCTGGCGGCGCCACTCGGCGAACTCCGACCAGTTGCCATCGTACCAGATCACTTCAGAGTCGCCTTCGAAGGCGAGGATGTGCGTGCAGACCCTGTCGAGGAACCAGCGGTCGTGGCTCACCACCATCGCCGCACCGGCGAAGTCGTCGAGGCCCTCTTCGAGGGCGCGCAGGGTGTTGACGTCGAGGTCGTTGGTCGGTTCGTCGAGAAGAAGCACGTTGGCGCCCTCTTTGATCATGAGGGCGAGGTTAAGGCGGTTTCGCTCGCCGCCCGAGAGCACGCCGACTTTTTTCTGCTGGTCGGCGCCGGTGAAGTTGAACCAGGCGCAGTAGGCGCGGCTGTTGACCTCGGAGCGCCCGCCCAGCGAGATGAGGTCGAGGCCGTCGGAGAGGGTCTGCCAGACGGTTTTGTCGGGTTCGAGGCGGGCGCGCATCTGGTCGGCGTACGCAAGCTTGACCGTGTCGCCGATGCGGAGCGTGCCGGCATCTGGCGTCTCGAGTCCGGTGATCATCCTGAGAAGTGTCGTCTTGCCCGCGCCGTTCGGCCCGATAATGCCGACGATAGCGCCAGGCGGCACAGAGAAGCTGAGATTCTCGAAGAGTTCGGTCTCGCCAAATGCCTTGAGGAGGCCCTTCGCTTCGATGACCACATCGCCGAGGCGCGGCCCCGGCGGGATGACGAGGCGCACGTCGCGGATTTTCTCTCGCTGATCTTCGTTGAGGAGGCGCTCATAGCGGTCGATACGCGCCTTGCTCTTGGCGTGGCGGCCCTTGGGACTCATCGAGATCCACTCGAGCTCGCGGCCGAGGGTGCGCGCGCGGGCCGACTCGCCCTTTTCCTCTTGTTCGAGACGCTGGCGCTTCTGATCGAGCCACGAGGAGTAGTTGCCCTTCCAGGGGATGCCCTCGCCGCGATCGAGTTCGAGAATCCAGCCCGCCACGTTCTCGAGGAAGTAGCGGTCGTGCGTGACCGCGATGACCGTTCCGGGATACGAGCGGAGGAATCGCTCGAGCT
>JAKALZ010000169.1 GCA_021813065.1 bacterium | reverse complement strand
CGATTTCGATGCTTTTTATCAGGGTGTCGCCTCGGTTCCGTGGGATCATTACTTCGCGAAGGATACGAAGCTTGTAGTCGAGCGCGCGCGAGCGCATCACTGTGTGCTCCATGCACAGGCTACCCTGCAGGCGATGACGCAGAAGGCGATCTACTCCACGCTCATGGAGCGTTTCCAGACTCGAAAAATGCCAGAAACAGGAGCTACCCTTGAGGTACGCGTATATGGCGATAATGATTGGTGGCAGGTTGTTATCGACACTTCTGGGGAAGCGCTCTCCCGTCGTGGCTATCGCCGCCTGACGCACGCCGCGCCGCTCAAAGAGACGATCGCGGCGTCTTTGCTTTTCCTCGCCGGATGGAGCAGGGCACGTCCGCTTGTCGATCCTTTCTGCGGTTCAGGCACGATCGGAATTGAGGCTGCGCTCTACGCATGCAACAGCGCGCCTGGGATCAAGCGCAATTTCGCGTTTGAGCATTTCCCGGGCATGGATGTGAATAGGATTGAGGATGTGCGCGTGTATTTCAGGCAGCAAGCCCGCAAAGATATTCGGACTGATATTCTTGCGTCGGATATCGACAGCAGAGCGATCTCTCTCGCTCAAAGCAACGCGAAGCTGGCGGGGATCAGCGAATTCTTAAGATTTTCAACGTCCGATGCCCGTGAGATGTCGCCTGTGGGCACGAGAGGAGTGCTGCTCGCTAATCCTCCCTATGGTCTGCGCCTCGCGAGTCCTGAGGAGGCACGCGCGCTGTACACCGAATTGAAGCCGATGCTGGGTCGCTTCCTCGATGCGGACTGGGAGTGTGGTTTTCTCTCCGCGGACGAGGATTTTGCGGGAGCGGTGGGATTCAAGCCTGCCTCCGTGCGACCGATTGTGTCAGGACAGGAGACGCTCTACTTCAACTGGTTTTCTGGGAAAACACAAGAAATTTCCGATACTAAGGTGCTGAACGCTAAGTGACGCGAATATCTTGAGCGCGCGGCGTGGTGCCGCGTTGCGCGTTGAAATCTGCTATAGTATAAGATTATGAGCACAGACTCTTCGGCTAAATATTGTCGTTTGGAAACATCGCGCTATTCACCTGAACCGTCGATCTTCATTGTGTTCGGGGCTTCAGGGGATCTCGCGAATCGGAAAATTTTCCCCGCGCTCTACGATCTCTATCTCGAACATCAGTTGCCGGAGAAACTCATTATGGTAGGGGCGGCACGCCGAGACTACAGCACAGAGGTCTTCCGCGCGATCCTGCGCGAGGCGTGCCACGCGCACAGCCGACATCAGAGTGAAGCGCGCGCCGGCACATGGGAGTCATTCGAACAACGCATTTTTTATCTTAAAAATGATGTCGAAGATGTGTCAAGCTACGATTCGATACGCCGTCTCGTCGTCGACCGCGATAAGGGCGTGCTGGAGGGTTTTCCTTACGACGCCGAGCTTCCGGCAAATGTGCTCTACTATTTGGCGGTCACGCCCGAATTCTTTCCGGTGATCGCGGAGAATCTCGGTCGTGCGGGCTGCGCGCGCGGCGCTTTCCGAAAGGGTTGGGGAAGGCTCGTGGTTGAGAAGCCGTATGGCAAAGATCAACTTTCGGCGACCAATCTCACTTCCTCGCTTCACCGCTGGTTCGATGAGCAGGAAATTTTTAGGATCGATCACTACCTTGGCAAAGAGGCGGTCCAGAACCTTCTGCACTTCCGTTTTGCGAACACGATTTTCGAACCAGTGTGGAACCGCAACTATATCGAGCGTATCGAGATCACGGTGGCCGAGCAGGACGGCATCGGTACGCGCGGCGGCTACTATGATGGCTTCGGCGCCGCCCGCGATATGCTCCAGAACCATCTCACGCAGCTTCTGTGTCTTACGGTAATGGAGCCGCCCGCGACCCTGTCGCCTGAGCACATTCGCGACGAGAAGGTGAAGGTGCTGCGCGCGATTCCCGAGTACTCTCGCGATGAGCTCCTAAGACGATCGCGGCGAGGTCAATATAGCGCCGGCGCAAGCCCCCAAGGCAACCCGATCCCAAGCTACCGCGCCGAATCGAAGGTAAAGCCAGATTCGCACACGGAGACCTTCGCCTCTCTCGCGATCTCCGTCGAGAACTGGCGCTTCTCCGGGGTGCCAATCACTCTGCGCACCGGCAAAGCGCTTGCGGAAAAGTTCAGTGAGATCGTACTTCAGTTCAAGCGACCGCCGAGCGCGCTCTTCGCGGCGCTCTGCGGTGACGCGCTCGAGCCCAACAGCCTCACTGTGCGGGTGCAACCCGACGAAGGAATCTGGCTCTCTTTCAACGCGAAGGTACCTGGCGAACCCGCGATCCGCTCCAACACGCTCCGCTTCTCATACCGCGAGGTCTCAGATTATTTCCCCGAAGCTTATGAGCGGCTAATTCTCGACGCGCTCGGGGGCGACTCTACGCTCTTCATTCGAGCGGACGAATCGGTACTCGCGTGGAATGTCATCGATAAGCTCGAAGCAGCTTGGGCTACTTCCGATCCAAACGCTGATCCGGCAGAGGGCGGGCTTTTGGTATACCCCGCGGGCACGTCGCTTGCGGAGGTGCGCGCGCGCGTCCACGAAGCTGTGGAAGGTTGAGGTTCGCGATGACACTCCAGGTGTGCGAATCGGATGAGCGGTGGATGGGCTTGGCGCGCGCGGCGCTGCAATCGGCCTGCAAAACTGGGTCGACAGTCCATCTATGCCTCTCGGGCGGAACCACGCCGAAGCCGCTTTATGATCGCCTCGCTAAAAGTGATGATTTCAGAGCTCTTCTCGCTGAAAGAGACCTCCATCTCTGGGTGGGCGATGAGCGTGAGACAATCGCGAACAGCGGGCTGCGTAACTCCGAGATGATCGCGTCTTGTTTCCGCGGACTTCCGCTGACCCTTCACCTCTGGCCGCTGGGGCCGCGCGAGGGAGCCGCGAGCGCGTACGAAGCTGAACTCGAGCATGTGCGTGCGCGCGCGTATTCGCGCCTTGAGAATGAGAGCCGCCCTGAAGAACCGCTCTTCGATCTTGTGCTCCTCGGCATGGGTGAGGATGGACACTGTGCCGGACTCTTCTCACCGAGCGATCTTGTGCCGCGCCCAAGAGGTCTGGTGCGCCTCACCGAAGCTCCAACGGAACCGAAATGGCGCATGACGCTCTCTTCTGAAGCCCTTCTCTCGTCAAGAAAAATCATTGTGCTCGTGCAAGGCCGCTCCAAGATCCGCAGGTTCATGTCGAACTTATTTGGTGAAGCCCACGATCCGATAAGCATATTTATGCGCGACACCACCGAGGTCATCGCACAGCTATGAGTATTCGCAGAAAATTGCTTCTCACGCTGCTTCTGCTGGCGCTGCTCAGCACAGTCTCCGCGGTGTATCGGCAGCGCATAAAATTCTCCGGCTTCGATTGGTACATACGCGAAACGAAAGAGCCAGAAGGGCCGATGAACAACTACTTCGCGGGTCTGGGTAAGAGCGTCGATGTGCTTCCAGATGGAAGCGCGCGGCTTTCGCTCTCGTACAGCGACGGTATGTGGTACTCTGCGGAGATGTGGACAATGAAGTCGCTCGGCTACGGCACCTACACTTTTCACATCCGCACGCCCCTCGCGAGGCTTCACCCCGACCTCGTGCTCGGTCTCTTCACCTACAGCGAGACTGGTTGGTACCACAACCGCGAGATCGATATCGAGTTCTCGTCTTGGGGCGCGGATGCGAGAAACGCGGCGCCAAGCGGTCAGTTTGTCGTGCAGCCTTACGAGGTGGATGGCCACCTCGCGGCCTTCAGCGCGGCTCCGCTCGAAGGCCCTTCGACACAGCAGTTCGTCTGGACTAAAGATCGTGTCGACTTCGCGTCGTGGCTAGGCTACGGCGATCGCCCTCCATCTGCGGATACCCGCATCGTGAGCGAGTGGAGTTTCACGAACGCGAAGCTCATTCCCAAGCCGAGCGCGCCGCTTCACATCAATCTCTATCTCATGAACGGCCAGCCACCCGGCGATAAAGATGGTAGCATTGTGGCCATCATCGATAGCTTCAGCTTCGCTCCGGCTCGATAGCCCCGCATGAGCACGTTCCTAATAAAAACGCGCCCCCGTAAGGAGGCGCGCTTCGTATGCCGCGAGACACTATTCGAGCCACTGCACACGTGGCTCTTGGCCCTCAGCCTTTATTCAGGCTTCCGCGATCAACAAGGTGCGCGGGTCGAGCATGAGGTTCATGTCGCTCGGGTTGCGGCGCTCGTGATCCTTGACGACGCGAAGGTGGATGAAGTCTTTCTTCGGCTCGAGCACGACCACAACCGACACCAGCGGCTCGATGCCTCGGAGCACGATAGGAATGCCCTGCGAATCGAGGACGGGCTCAGTCTCCGCGAGAGTGCAGGTGTACCAGGCCTCGAGCCGCATCTCCTTCAGAAAAGCTTTGACCTTTTCGAAACGCGCTGTTTCCGCTCTCGTGAAATCGAAGCCATCGACGATCACGGTCTTCGCGGTAAATCCTCCGTCGATGATGAGCGCCTTTATGGTGCGCGTAATCTGATCGACGGTAACGCCTTCCTGCGTAAAATTCATGATCATGCGATTGCGGACCAATTGTTCTTTGATGTCGTCGATGTTCTCGAGGTTTTTGCGGCGAGCGATCTCGCTAAAAATATTTTCATACCAAGAAATGATATAGCTCGTGTGGGCGTTGAAGGAGACGTGGATGACTTTTTCACCCTGCATGAGCCTATCCAGGGCAATCTGAACGAGCACGGATGTCTTGCCGATGCCCTTTTTACTCGCAAGCACGCCGATATTGCCCGCGTGCAAACCGCCCTCAATCGATTT
>JAKALZ010000168.1 GCA_021813065.1 bacterium | reverse complement strand
CTCCGTGGAAAACTACTGGCTGCACATCCTGAACAATTTTTTAGCCATTAGAATAGGGCAGTTCTTCGTGTTTCCGACGGGGCTCCTGCTGTTTGTCGGACTTTTCGCGTTCCTGATGTGGCTTTTCCTGCGCAGCCGGACCGGCACGGCGATGACCGCCGTGGGGTCGAACCCCGACTTCGCGCGCGCGTCGGGTGTCGACGTCGATAAAATGCGCACAATATCCATCATCATTTCAACCTTCCTGGGGGCGGTGGGCATTATTGTGTACGAGCAGAGCTTCGGTTTTATCCAGCTCTACACGGCGCCCAGCCCGATGGTCTTTCCGGCGGTTGCGGCGATCCTCATAGGTGGCGCCAGCATCAACAAGGCAAGCATGGTGAACGTGCTCGTCGGCACGATCCTCTTTCAGGGCCTGCTCACTATGACGCCTTCGGTGATCAATTCGCTCCTGCAGACTGATATGTCGGAGGTGATCCGCATCATCGTGTCGAACGGCATGATTCTGTACGCGCTCACGCGCAAGGTAAAGGTGTCAAAATGAGCGCAAAGAATAAAATATCCACATTTTTCTCGCGCTACGCGGTTGTGATCATCTTCGTGATCATTACGGTGGCGGCAATTCCGCCGTCGGGGCTCTCGATCAAATACATCGTGCAGGAGATAATCACGCGGCTGGGGCGCAATTCCTTCCTCGTGCTAGCGCTGCTGCTGCCGATCTATGCGGGCATGGGGCTCAACTTCGGCATGACACTCGGCGCGATGGCGGGCCAGGTCGGGCTCATCTTCGCGGTGAACTATGGAATCGCGGGATGGCAGGGGCTCGTATTCGCCCTTCTTGTGGGACTGCCGATTTCGGTGCTCCTTGGCTGGATGAGCGGCCTCGTGCTAAACAGGGCGAAGGGCCGCGAGATGGTGACGGGCTACATCCTCGCTTTCTTCGTGAACGGAATCTACCAGTTCTTCGTGATGTATATGCTCGGTTCGGTAATTCCGATGAGCAACAAATCCATCGTGCTGTCGCGCGGATACGGTATCCGCAACACGCTCAATCTCGAGTCGGTGCGTCAGTCGCTGGATAATATTGTCCTGCTTCGCGTGGCGGGATATTCGATCCCGCTGATAACCTTCGTGGTCATCGCCGCGCTCTGCGTGTTTGTGGTGTGGTTTAAAAAGACGAAGCTCGGACAGGATATGCGCGCCGTGGGCCAAGATATGGCGGTGGCGGACGCGGCCGGCATTCCGGTCGAAAAGACGCGCATCGTGGCCATTATCATTTCGACGGTGCTCGCGTGTGCTGGGCAGATCATTTTCCTGCAGAATATGGGCAATCTCGCGACGTACAACGCGCACGATCAAACCGGATTCTTCGCGGTAGCCGCGATTCTGGTCGGTGGCGCGTCCGTGACGCACGCGAATATCGCGAATGTGTTCATCGGTGTCATGCTGCTGCACGCGATGTTCGTCGTATCGCCGCTCGCGGGCCAGAAGCTCTTCGGCTCAGCGATGATCGGCGAATACTTCCGACAATTTATCGGCTATGGCGTAATTGCGCTGTCGCTCGTGTTGTATGCGTGGAGAACGAGGAAAGCGGCCGCGAACGCGCGCCTCAGTCTGAGGTCGGGAGCGAATGGCAGTGGAGAAGGCGTCGCCACTTCTGTCGGCGACTCTTCCGCGAATGGAGGACGCGCATGAACGAAACGAACCGCGCGCAGGGCGCTCTGAAGCAAGGAACGCGCCGACTCATTGTCCGCGGAAGCCTCATCGCGGTGTATATCCTCCTCATGGTGCTGATGATTTTTATCGGGCGTCGCCATACGATTCTCATCGACAACAGAGACGCGCCAGATGGCTCGTACCGCGCGATAAACGGCATGGAAGTGTCGATCGACAGGCTCGAATCGTCCGAGTACTATCCCGGCGATCGCGACAAGGCGCTCGTGCAGGGGCAGAAACATACCATCAAGATCAATATTTTCGACAACAACCAGACGATCGAAAAGACGTTTACGGTGCCGCTCTGGAGCGACATGTTGATTATATCGGTACCGAAACTCGTCGCGGGCATCGAGCCATGGATCGAGCCATTCACGGTGGCGGAGCAGATCGAAGCGGCGCAGGAATCGGGACCGCCCGCGGGGGAAATGAGCTTCCAGAGTCTTGGGCCGGTCGTTCCTGAAGGAACGGAGCCGGCGCCGCCAAGCCCTTGATACGCCTACAGGGCTGAAACGTGCCTGTTAAGCGCGCCTCCTGCGCGCGCCTTTCTGAGTAAAGGAAGCCGCCCCGCGATCCGGGGCGGCTTCCTTTATGTGGGCAATGCGTATTTTCGCGTGCTGATATGAATATTATATGAAGAGATTCACGCCGGACTCGCTCGCGGCTTCCATGTACGTCGCCACACCGCCGATCTCAACGCCGTCAAGCAGCTCTTCGCGCTTGACGCCCATGATGTCCATCGACATCTGACAGGCGATTAAGTGGACGCCGGCCTGCTTTGCCTGCGCCATCATGTTCTCGAGCATGTCGACGCGCTTGGCGTTCATGCGCGCCTTCATCATGACCCGGCCGAGGCCGCCGAAGTTCATGTGCGAAAGCGAGAGGGCGCCGGCGTGTTTCGGCAGCATCATGCCGAACATTTTGCCCATGAAGTCTTTCGCGGCACGAGGCGCGGCGGGGCGACGTATGACCGAGAGGCCCCAGAACGTGAAGAACATGGTGACGTCCTTGCCGGCAGCCGCCGCGCCGTTGGCGAGCACGAAGCTGGCGAGCGCGCGGTCGAAATCGTTCGAGAACACGATGAGCGTGGCGCCTTTGGGCGTAAGCTGGATAAAGGGAGCGGCGCTCGCAGCGACTCCAGACGCGGTTCCCGCCCCCGCGCCGGCTGCGGCACCCATCGCGCCATATTGCGCGAATCCTTGTGCCGCCGCTTGAGCCTGCGCGGCGAACATCGCGCTCTGCTTTACGGTTTTCTCGATCATCGCGGTGTACGTGCCATTCGATTCTTCCATAGAAATCAGCAAATTGCCCGTGACCTTGCACCAGGCGCCCGCGTCGCGGACAAAGCCCGGATCCGTCGCGCTGATCACCACGCGCCCTCCCTCCGGCAGCTTATCGATCTCGGTTTTGAGGCGCATGATCGGACCGGGGCACTGGAGGCCGCAGGCGTCGACGCAGACAATAGTCTCGCGCTTCGCGGCGAGCGACGCGGGCATGCCCGAGCCCTCGGCGAAGGTCGTGTGGAGGAGCTCTTGGGTGCCTCTGGCCTGACTGCTCTGGAGCGCGGCGAGCCCGGGCTTGTAGACTCCCTTGTGCGACTGCGGTTCGGAGGCGATTTCCCAGGTTTTATAGCCGCCCGAAAGGTTATACACCGCGGTCCATCCGCGCTGGCGGAGAATGCGCTCGGCGAGGTAGCCGCGCAGGCCGACACCGCAGTACACGAGCACATCCTTGTCGCGGGGAATCTCCGCGAGCCGCGCGCGCAATGCGTCGAGCGGAACATTCACTGCACCCGGCAGGGTGCCGAGCGAAAATTCCTCGGGCGTGCGCACATCGAGTACGAACCCGCCACGCTCGCGGAAGGCTTTCACTTCGTGCCACTGCATCTGGACGGTCATCCCCGCGAGCACGTTCTCTGCCACCATTCCCGCGATGTTGACGGGATCTTTCGCGCTGGAGAACGGCGGCGCGTAGGCGTGTTCGATCTCGGCAAGCTCGGTGACCTTGGCCTTGCGGCGGATGTAGTCCGCGATGAGGTCGATGCGTTTGTCGACACCGTCGTAGCCGACGACTTGGGCGCCAAGGAGGGTTCCGTCGGGGCTGAAGATCGTCTTGATGGTGAGGGGCTGGGCGCCGGGATAGTAGCCTGCGTGGCTCGAACCGTGCGTGATGATCGAGTGGCAGGGAATGTTGTTCTTTTTCAGCACCTTTTCCGCTGAACCCGCGGCGGCCGCGGTGATGTCGAACACCTTCGCGATCGAAGTACCGATGGCGCCGCGCCAGACGCGCGTGCTCGCACCCTTTACGATGTTGTCGGCGACCACGCGCGCCTGCTTGTTCGCGGGACCGGCGAGCGGCACCGGCATTGCGAGCCCGAGCACGGGGTGCGGAAAGGCGATCGCGTCGCCGAGGGCATAAATAGCAGGGTCGCTTGTCTGGAGGTTCTCGTTCACGAGGATGGCGCCATTGGGCGCGGTGTCGAGGCCGGCTATCTTTGCGATGGAAGTCTCGGGGCGCACACCGATTGAGAGCACGATGAGGTCAGCATCGAGCCGCGTACTGTCGGCGAGCACCGCGACCACGCGCGAGCCTGCCTGCTCGAACTTCGAAACCGCGGAACTCAGGTAGAGCTCGACATTTTTCTGCTTGAGATGCTGGTGCACGAGGGCGGCCATCTCAAAGTCGATGGGATTCATCACCTGGTCGAGCGCTTCGACGATTGTGACAAAGGAACCGCGCGCGTGGAGGTTTTCCGCCATCTCGAGGCCGATGAAACCTCCGCCAACCACGATAGTCCGCTCGGGGCGTTTTGAATCGAGGTATTCCTTGATCTTGTCGATGTCGCTCACCGAACGCAGTGTAAAAATCCGTGGGTCGTCGATGCCGGGAATAGGCGGCTTGATAGGATCAGCGCCGGGCGACAGCACGAGCGCGTCGTACTCGAGCGAGTATTCGCGGCCGCGCTCGAGATCGCGGGCCTGGACGCTCTTTGCGGCGCGGTCGATGGCGATTACTTCGGTGCGCACGCGCACATCGACATTGAGCCAGGCTTTGAACTTCTCAGGCGTCATTACGAAGAGGCGCTCGCGCTCCTTGATAGTTTCGCCCGCGTAGTAGGGCAGCCCG
>JAKALZ010000167.1 GCA_021813065.1 bacterium | reverse complement strand
CCCTGAATAAAAAGCGAGAGAAGATAGCCGATGGCGATGCTCACAACGCCGGGCGCGATAAAATAAAACGCGCACGACAGCTCGTTGGGATACGCGGTTAAAAACACGAGTGGCAGCAGCACGATGACACCCGTGATCATGGTGATGTACCCGAGGTAACCGGCGATGAGCCTATACCCCTCCACCTCTTTCTGAAGCGTGTGATTGATCATATTCAGAGCACTTTCGCATTGAGTGCGGCGATTGCTTTATCCTGGACATCAGGAGAAGCGACGAGAATGAGTTTGTCATTGAGCCGCAGACTCGTTTGGCCGTTAGGCACTAGCATGTCAATGTTGCGGATCACACAGGCGACGATCGAATTTACCGGCAATTTGAGTTCCGAGAGCGCCTTACCAATACAGGCGAAGTGCGGTTCGATCAGGATCTCAATGATAGAGACTCTCCCCTCTTCCAGCGAGAGGGCGTGCACGAGATTTTCGAAGGTTGACGCCTGCTCGATGATCGTCGACACAAGGTAAGTCGCGCTGATCACGTTGCTGATTCCAAGCTTGCCGAATATTTCGACATTATGCGGATTGGAGACAATGCACACCGCTTTCTTGACACTGAAGAGCTGCCTCGCCATCTGGCAGATGCCCAGATTATCGTAATCTTCTGGCATGAGGCTAATGATGACATCGAATCCCTCTATTCGCGCGTCCCTCAGCACATACTCTTTGCGGGGGTCGCCGCAGATGATAGGTGTTTGATGCGTCTCGGCCATGTGTTCGCACCACTCTCTGTCTTCGTTCATTGCGATGACATTATGTTTTTTTTTGAGAAGCGAACCGATGAGGAAGTCCGCCTCTCTCCTCCCGCCTGCTATGGCGATTTTCATACGTTTACCGGTTCCTTTGCGCCAGAGGCAAGCAGCGCGTCAAATTTCTCAATGGACAACCGGGTGGGCGATATGACATTCACATTCAGTCCGCGGATGAGCTTCTCTTTTTCGGGGTCGTCCAAGCGCAGAAAGATATTCGATACATTGAAGATTCGCCTGCCTATCTGCGCGATGAGAGAGTTGCGATTATCGTCTTCGGTTACCGCGACAAGCACAGAGGCGCTCTGTACACCAAGCCGCTGGAGCGTCTCTATGTCCGTAGCGTCGCCTTCGATCTGGAATCCTGAAAAATGCTCGGGCAGCTTGCGGAAGGCTTCCGCGTCGAGGTCGATAGCAGTGACATGGTAGCCTGCGTCGTAGAGCATCCCCGCGATTCTCGCGCCGAGCCGAGAGAGCCCGGCTACCACAGCTATCTTTGGTCGTTCGAATAGCATACGCACTTCCTATGACAAAGCCACGTCGATAGCGCCGCTTTGACAGATTCAGTGTAACGAGAGCGATATAAAGATGGCGCATGAATTTTTTACGCGCATATAAATATTTTCTAAAAAAATGCGCCGCAGCTTCTTCGCCGCCATGCGTTCCCTTGTTCACCAAGCCGCACCGCGCGGATATAATCGACCTCATGGACAACAAGAAAAAAGCCGCATACTCCTTCATTGTGCTGCTCGGTATCGTCAGTCTTTTCTCAGATCTCACGTACGAAGGCGCGCGCAGCATCCTCGGGCCCTACCTTCTGCTGCTCGGAGCGTCCGCCTCGGCGGTGGGCTTTGTGTCAGGCTTAGGTGAGTTCATCGGCTACGCGCTGCGGCTCATTACGGGCTATATCAGCGACAAGACAAAGCAGTACTGGGTGATTACGATCATCGGCTATGCGATCAATCTGGTGGCGATTCCCGCGCTCGCGCTGGCTCCTGGGCTGGGGTGGGTGTATGCCTGCGGGCTCATTGTGTTGGAGCGCTTTGGCAAGGCCATCCGCAGCCCGGCTAAAACAACGCTCGCCTCGTTCGCGGCGGCGGAGGTCGGAGCTGGAAAAGGGTTCGCCCTGCAAGAAGTTCTCGACCAGATCGGCGCTTTCACCGGCCCCCTCATGCTGTTCATCGTGCTCACCGTAAAGGGCGGAAAGGACAACCTGGCAGGCTACTCGCTCGGATTCGCGCTGCTTCTGATTCCTGCAGTCATTGCTCTCACCGTACTCCTCATCGCGAGAAGCAAGTACCCGCGTCCCCACGAGTTCGAGACTGAACGACCAGCCTCGGCGCACGATGGCCTCAAGGGCGCGTATTGGTATTATTTTGTGGGAATCGGCTTTTTGGCGTTCGGATTCGCGGATTTTTCGCTCATGGGCTATCACCTTACGAAGACAAAGCTCTTCGCCGACAACGTGGTGCCCCTGCTCTACTCCGCCGCGATGGGCATCGACGCGGTGTCGGCGCTTTTCTTCGGCCAGATGTACGACAAGCGCGGCATGACTGCGATCATGATCTCGTCGGGGATCGCGCTCTTTTTCGCGCCGCTCGTGTTTTTGGCGCACGCTCCGGCAGCCGCTATCGCGGGTGTGATGCTCTGGGGCATCGGCATGGGCGCGCAGGAATCGATCCTGAAGTCGGCGGTAACGACGATCGTGTCAAAAGACAAACGCGGGACCGCGTTCGGGCTCTTCAACACGGGGTTCGGGGCCTTTTGGTTCGCGGGTTCGTGGCTGATGGGAATTCTGTACGATAGGTCGCTCGTGGCCCTGGTGCTGCTCTCCATGGTATCTCAGGCGATCGCGCTGCCCTTCTTTTTCAAGACGAAAAAGCTGCTGGGCGCGAAGGCTTGAGCGGCCCAAGCCGCGTGTGGCCAGATCGCGGCCGCGGCATCGCCGCGCCGCGAATGACAACGAGGGCCGCTCCTTTCGGAGCGGCCCTTGTTATTTACGCTATATTGCGCGATAGCGCGCGGCACAGTGGAGCGCGCCACCTTGTTTACGACACGAAATCGACGACTGGCGCCGTGGTCCAGCTGAACTCGATGGTGTTGAAGAGCCGCGCTTTGGATTCGGTTGCTCCGGACACCGCGGCCGGCGACGAGAGCTTGTTCATGAGCGCGTCGATCTGCTCGGCTTTCATCCCGCCCGCGAGGAGGTAGGCGCGCGCGCCCGCCGCGAGGTCAGCCTTATCGAGGTCGCTCGCGCCAGTGATCACCCTGAGCATGCTCAGGACGTCCTGGGAGATGAGGTTGTACTTGTCGGTGTTCGGCTCAACCTTGTAGTAGTTGATGTAGCTCTGCATGTAGTCGGCGACGATCTGGTCCTTGGTGCCGCCCATGAGCGCCTCGATGAGGGCCGCGAAGAAGCCGGTGCGATCCTTGCCTTCGGTGCAGTGGAAGAGGTAAGGGCCGTCGTGCGTGGCCATGAAGCTGAGGCCCTTGATCACGTTCGCCCTGAAGTCATCGCTCGCGTATGCGAGGCTCATATTGAGGAAGATGACCTGTCCTTTCTGGACAAGTTCGGCATAGTACGGCGAATTGAAATCCTTCGCCGCGAGGTAGGTCTTCATGTTGTCGGCCGAGTCGGAGAGATTGACCACCGTGGCGATGTAGGCGTTCTTGGCGAGGTAATCGGCGTAGGCCGCGCGGCCGAGCTGATTGTCGATCGGGCTCGAGCTGCGGTAGAGAATGCCTTTGGCGATGGTGCCCATTTCGATGCCACGGAAGTTCGCGAACACTTCGTCAGAAGCGTAGTCGACGCGGTTATTGGTGCGGACGAGCTTGCGGATCTCGTACTGCGTGAGGTAGCCGCCCGGAGTGCTCATCATGATCGTGAAGGTACTGCCGACGTCGATCTGGGCAATCTGGTTGAGCTTGCCGTAGTTCACGCAGAGCGCGATGTTGGTCTGGCCTGGGTAGGCGCGGACAAGGGGGTCGCCCGCGTTGACGAGGTAGCCGTCGAGGTAGGGGGCCTGGAGCACAAAGCCGTTGTTGAACACGACGGTGACCATGTCGCCGAGCTTGAAGCCCAGGGCGTTGAAGGCATCGATGGTGATGTCGGAAACGGCGTGGCCGTACTTTTCGATCTGGGTTACGGTGCCCTTGACGTTCGGGGTGGCGAGGGCGGGCGCGGCTGAGAGCTTCGCTTTGAGCGCGGAGATCTCATTTTCGGTGAGGCCGATGCTCTGGAGATACCACTCGGCGAATTTCGCGAGCGGGACGCCCGAGATGTCGGTGCCCTTCGGCAGTCCGCAGACGACCGTGGTCATCGAGGCGACGATGTTGCTGTTCGCGATGGCTTTGTACTGGTCGGTGCCTTTCTTGACGCCGTAGTAATTCTCGTAACTCAGCATGTAGTCGGCGACGATCTCATTGAGCTTGGCGCCCATGAGTGCCTCGAACACGGCGCTGACAAAGCCGGCGCGATCCTTGCCCTCAGTGCAGTGCAGGAGGAAGGGACCATCGTGGGCGATGAGGAAGCGCACGCCCTCGGCGAGCTTTTGGCCGAATTCAGGCGCCATGAGATCGACGCCCATGTTGAGCGGCACAACACTGCCCGCGTCGTAGAGCGATTTGTAGTAGTTCGACGTGAAGCCGGGAGCCGCCAGGTAGCCGGCGATATCCTTGGCCGAGTCGGAGAGATTGAGCACAGTCTTGACCCCGACCGCTTTCGCGAGCGCGTCGGCGTAGGCGGCGCGGCCGATCTCGTTGTTGATCGGGTTGCTGCCGCGGTACACCACTCCGGGAGCTATGCCCGTTGTGGCGATGCTACGGAAATTCGCGAAGATCGAGTCTGTCGCGTAGTCGGCGCGATTGTTGGTGCGCTTGAGCTGGCGCATCAGGTACTCGGAGAGATAGGCAGCCTTCTCTTTGAGCGCGAAGCTGACCTGGTCTCCCGCTTTGACGTTGTATGTCTTTGCGAAGTTTCCCATATTGATGGCGACCACGAGGAGGTTGTTCGCCTTGTCGTCGCGGACCACGAGGCTGCCGGTGTCTACA
>JAKALZ010000166.1 GCA_021813065.1 bacterium | reverse complement strand
GACGGTGGAGGAACGCAAACAGGCCGACGTGAAGTTCGACGCGGAAGTCGAGGCGCTTATAAAGGCGGCGAAAGGGTAAGGCTTAATTCTTTCCACTGGGGCGAACATGTTAGAGGACATATCTCCCAACTACGCGGATATAATTTTTTATTCTTCACCCGAAGGGAACACCCGCGTAGAGATTAAGGATTCCGAATGTAAAGCGTGCGGTACCAGAAATCGTGTCCATGCCTACTGTGGCGATGAGGAGCCCAAAGAGTCCTGAGAGCAAACCTTTGATGACCGATTTGTCCGTGAGCGAGCCAATAATGGTCATTCCGAACACGCCAACGGCGAAAAGCTCCACCGGTCCGAATTGAAGCGCTAAATTTCCAAGGATCGGCGCGACAAGGAGCAGTGCTACCCCGGAAATCAATCCGCCGATCGTGGAGGCTACCAATGAGATTCCAAGGGCCTTTCCAGCCTGTCCCTTTTGGGCCATTGGGTAACCATCAAGCACAGTCGCTGCTGCCGCGGGGGTGCCTGGCGTCTTAATGAGAATCGCCGAGATCGAGCCGCCGTACATCGCCCCCATGTAGAGAGCGGCTAGCATGCTGATACCCGTTGCCGCATCCATTCCAAATGTCAACGGAAGCAGAAGCGCGATCGCCATTGTCGCCGAGAGCCCAGGCATGGCGCCGACGAAGAGGCCGATGAGGGTTCCAAGAAGCACAAAAAGAATATTTGAAATATGGAGGAGATTTCCGAGTCCCCCAAGAATATTATTGACAATTGTAGGAGTGAAGAGCATGTTCGACCACCTTCCTTACTGAATGAGCCCCGCCAGAATTCCCATGGGAACTGGCAAGTGCAGGAACACTACGAACAGGGCGTACACAAAGCCGCTGAACCCGATTGCTGTGATGATGCTGACGATCAGGCTGGTGGACTTCAGGAGCATAAATGCTCCAACTATAAACAATGGTGTTACAATAAAATATCCCAGAGAATTAATTAGAAGCACGTACAGCGCGATAAAAAAAACAAAGATCGTTCCCTTCAACGCGACCGATCTGTCCAGCGCGGACTGAGCGGTCCATCCACCCATAGAGGCGACTTCATCTTCAAGCGAACCGCCATTTTGAGCCGCGATTTTGATCTTTTCCTTATTAGATTCAACGAGCGCTTCAATGATCATCGCCGCGCTGAGAGGGATGATCACGTATGCAAGGAGCCTTGGGAGCAGATACGCCTCTCGCGGCATGTGGAGGCTCAAGAAATAGAAGAGTACCGCAACCGCCATGAATAGCAGGCCGAGTATGATCGTAATCGAAGTTCGTTTCATGTTATCCCTCTCTATTAGCTCATGAAAAGAATTATGCGACATGAACAAAAAGCGCGGGCTGCCGAGGTACGCTCGCCAGCCCGCATAGGCGCTATTATTTCGCCTGATACTGGTCCTTTACTTCATCCCATACGCCCCGGAAGGCGGTTTCCTGATCGGCGAGATACTTGCCGTAGTCGTCACCGAGCTTAATATCCATCGGCAGCGCAAGCTTCGCGGCAGCTTCCGCGAACTTCGGATCCTTGGCCATCTGCGCGAACGCGGCAATGAGCTTGTCCTTGATCGCGGCGGGGATACCCTTCGGTGCCGAATAGCCACGAGAAGAACCGGATACGACATCGTAGCCAACCTCACGGAAAGTAACGAGATCGGGTACGGAAGAATCGCGCTTCTCCGCGAAGAGCGCGAGGGCGCGGAGGTTTCCCGCCTGAATCTGGGCATAGGTAACGCCGAGATTGGTAAAGCTCACATCGACCTTGCCTGCCATAGCCGCCTGCCAGGATGGACCATCGCCGTTGAAGGGGACCATCTGGAACTTGAGGCCGGTAGCTTTCTCGACAAGAAGAGTGGTAAAGAAGTCGTCACCGCCAGTTCCCGAGTTCGCGACCGTGATCTTGCCAGGATTGGCCTTCGCCGCGGCGAGGAAATCCTGAACAGTTTTAAAGGGGCTGTTCTTTCCCACAACGATGATGCCAGGGTCGGTTACGACGTTGGCGATCGGATCGAGATCATGGATTGTGTACTTGAAGTCCGGGTTCATGATGTAGTTGGTCATAAGCATCGGCGTGTTGGTGATGCTGATGGTGTAACCATCCTTCGGGCTCTGCTTCGCGAGCTGGAACCAGGCGATACCGCCCGTCGCGCCGGGAATGTACTGGTTGATGAAGCTCTTGCCCAAAATCTTCTCGAGGAAGGGCTGGGTGAGCTGCGCAAGCTGATCGCTGCCGCCGCCGGGAGCGAAGCCCTGGAGAACGGTGATCGGCTTCGTCGGATAGTTCGTCTGGCCGAACGCGAACGCGATCACTGCCACGAGCATGATTGCTACCGCAATTCCTTTTCTCATAAATGCCTCCAAAAAAATAAAAATGAACTAATATGAATTGTGCTCGCGGCCGGACCGCGCCGGCCGCGAGCTTTCATATTCATGGTTGAAGCGCGACGCGCAAGCAGTCCGCGCTCGTGGCGGCGAGCATGAATCCATCGTGCCACCGCTCGAGAGGATAAATGTGCGTCACAAGAGATTCGAGCTCGACGCGGCCGGTCGACGCGAAGTGGATCGCGGTTTTCCAATCGTAGGGAATCTGCGAAATTTCTCCGCGTACATCGAGTTCCTTGACGATGATCTTGCTCGTGTCGACCGGGGCGACGATGCCGCCTCGAATCCCGCCGCCAGCCCACATCACGCGACCACCCTTGCGGACAATATCGAGCGACTCGGCGATAGGCTCCACCGCGCCGGTGTTCTCAAGTACGACGTCGACGCCGATGCCATTCGTGAACTCCGCGACTTTCTTGCGGAGATCTTCCTTTTCTACATTGACGATGAGGTCAGCGCCGAGTTTCTTGGCCATCGCGAGGCGATAGGGCTCATCGCGCGTGATGCCAGTCATGATGATCGGGCCCGCGCCGATGGCCTTGCAGACTTGCAGCATGAGAAGCCCGCGCGCGCCTGGCCCAAGAATGGCCACGGATTCGCCCGCCTTAACGCCCATTCTCGTGATGACTGAGTGGATCGAACCGGCGAGCGGCTCCATGAGCACCGCAGCTTTCGAGCTGACATTTTCTGGAATCTTGTGGAGCTGGTGCTCCGACCACATCGTATAGTCCGCGAAGCCGCCGCCAGTCACGTAGTGGGCGCGGCCCTTCATGGGCTCGATGGTGTTGCAGATGTTGAAACGGCCTTCGAGGCAGGCTGGACAGTGGCCGCAGAAGAACGTGACAATCTCATGCACGACGCGGTCGCCCGGTTTGACGCTCGTCACGGCGCTTCCCACAGCGCGCACGACGCTAACAATCTCGTGACCGCTGACGACGGGCGCGGGAACGTGGCGGATATCGGACTTTTCCTCATCGCTCGCGGTGAACTTATAGATATCGCTGCCGCAGATACCGCAATACTCAACCTCAACGAGCACGTCGTGGGGTGCGAATCTCGTCTTTCCGATCTGAGGCACCGGAACTTGCTCGAGTTTCAGCTCTCCGCTTGGATACTCAACCAAAGCTTTCATCGTTTCAGCCATTCTGTTCTCCTTCGAAGGCATAGATCGTCCATGGAAATTATTTGACGCATTTTTCGCCAGACATAAGTATTGCAAGAGGTGTGCCAATTGAATTGATATATAAATATTTTAAAAGCCAGGAAGCCAGCGCGCTCTGTCCGCGACCGATTCTACAATTTTACAGAAAATGCGGAAATCGACAGCCTTCGCGAGAACTGGATTTCAGCTCTCGCACCTTCCGAGGGGCCTTCAGCGCGAACGTGCTGGTGAATATTTCAATATAGTGATGATTATTTTGTCACATCTCTAAGATTCGAGCCGCTCCTCTGCAGTAAGGCCGACTCTTAACGCGCGGCGGTTCTGAGAAATAATACGCTCAGGACTCTGCGCTGTCCCCGAGTTTTTTTCTCAGGGTCTGTCGATCGATGCCAAGCCGCTTCGCGGCACGAGTCACATTTCGGCCTGCGCGCTCGTACACTTCCCGGACAATGCGCTCCTCAATCTCCTCGAGCGTGCCAGAATCGGCGTCAGGATCACGCGCGGTGATCTGCGCGCCACCCTCCATATCGAGGGAATCAACTACCACGGAGGCGGACTGCCGCTCGTCGAAGAGCCGACGGAGCACCATGTATTTCTCCGCCACATTCTCGAGCTGGCGTACGTTTCCTGGCCAGGAGTAGCTCCGCAGCCGCGCCGCGAGGTCCTCGGGGATCGAAGTCGCTGTCTTTATTCTGCTCTGCGTGGCGCACTCCTGCGCAAAGTGCGCAAAGAGCGTAAGAATATCCTCGCGGCGCTCCCGCAGCGGCGGGATTCGAATATCGAGCACATTCAATCTATAGAAGAGATCCTTGCGGATCCTTCCTTTTTCGACTTCGTCGCGGAGCGGCACATTCGATGCGGCGATGACGCGCACGGAAACAGGGATGATCTTGGTGTCGCCCACGCGCATCACCTCGCGCTCCTGAAGCACCCGAAGCAGTTTCGACTGAAGCTGGAAATCGAGTTCGTTGATTTCGTCGAGAAAGATCGTTCCCCCGTGGGCGAGTTCGAAGAGACCCGCCTTGCCACCCTTCACCGCCCCGGTAAACGCGCCCTCGACATAGCCGAAAAGTTCGCTCTCGAGGAGGGTCGGCGGCAGCGCGCCGCAGTTGATCGCGACAAAGGGACCTTCGCGCGCCGGGCTCTCATTATGGATGCTCTGGGCCAGCAACTCCTTCAGATGGCCGGTGATTTCGTGAGCGAGCGGGGCGGCGCTTGCCGACGCGGCGGCGGCCGGCCTGGCAGCGGGTACCGCGGAAGGCGCAGCGCCTTCCGGCGCCGC
>JAKALZ010000165.1 GCA_021813065.1 bacterium | reverse complement strand
TGGACTATGGATTGGCGGCGGGCGAGCACGACGGAAGGCGGGTGTTGGGGCCGGTCGCTGTGTGGGCAGAAAAGATGGAAGAGCTGTTGGGAGAGCGGCGCTACATCACGGCGATTGGGGACAACCTGGCGCGTCGGGCAGTGGTGGAGGTTGTGGAGAGGGTTTACGGCGGGAAGCTGCGGCCGTGGACACTGATCCATCCGGCTGCACGCGTTCCTCGCCTCGTCGGGGGTTGCCTCGCGCCGGGCATGCGAAGAGATGATCCGGCAGGGAAGGGTGGCGGTCGATGGGCATAGCGCCGTCGTGGGAGAAAAGATTCGCGGCGACGAAGCGATCAGCATCGACGGGAAGCCTCTGCAGCTCGCTCCCGAAAAACATTTGCGCTACATCCTCCTCAACAAACCTAAAGGCTACCTCTCGTCTTCGAGCGATCCCTTCGGCCGCCCCTGCGCGCTTGAACTCATCTCCGCAAGTATCCCGGAGCGCCTCTACAACATCGGCCGACTCGACCAGTGGTCCAGCGGGCTCCTGCTCTTCACCAACGACGGCGAACTCGCCGCGAAGCTCATGCACCCCTCGAGCGAAATTGAGAAAGAGTACGTGATCAGCACTGATGCTCCGCTCCCGGAAGGTTTTGCCACCAAATTTATCCACGGCATTGTGCACGAAGGCGTTCGATACCGCGCGCGCTCAGTGCGCCAGACCGCGCCAGACCGGGCTTTTATCGTGCTCATTGAGGGCAAGAACAGAGAAATCCGCCGCGTGCTCGAACACTTCAAGCTTCGCGCCCGGATTTTAGAGCGCGTACGCATCGGCCCCATAGCGGATGCGAAACTTCCGCCTGGAGAATGGCGCGATCTCAGCCCTAAGGAAGTAGAGGCGCTCAAATCACTCGCGAAGGCTCAGAGAACCCCCGGAGGGAGACAAGCATGAAAGTCGCCATCGACGGCCCCGCGGGCTGCGGGAAATCCACCATCGCGCGCATGATCGCGGACAATTTAGGTTTTCTCTACATAAATTCGGGGAATATCTACAGAGCGGTGGCCTATCTGTCGCTCCGAGAGCATGTTTCCTGGCGCGACGCCTCAAGCATGATAGCGCTCATGCAGCGGCACCGCTTCGATTATCTCCCCGACGGCTCGGTTCTGGTCGATGGCGACGCGCTCCTGCGGGAACTGCGCAGCTCCGAAGTTGACGCCATTGTATCGCAAGTATCGGCGATACCCGAGATCCGCCGGGAGGTAAATCTGATCATCCGACAGATCGCCGACGCGAAGAACGTGGTGAGCGAGGGGCGAGATATCACCACCGTCGTCTTTCCCGACGCGGAGCTCAAGATATATCTCGACGCCTCCACACAGGTCCGCGCCGAGCGTCGCTATCACGAAAAAGTGACTGAGCTGAAAGACCATCTTTCGATTGAAGATATTAAAAACAATATCGAAATGCGCGACAAACTGGATAAAGAAAAACCGGTCGGAGCGCTCAAAATCGCACAAGATGCGGAGTATTTGGATACTTCAGACTTGACCATAGCTCAAGTTTATGAGAAAGTATACAAAATTCTAATGGCAAGGATTGCACATGGCAGAAAATAAGGAAGTGGGAATGGACGTTCATGAACCCTCCCGGGACGATATCCAGACACAATTGCAGGAGCAGTACCTCAAGTCTCTTGAGGGACTGGAGGAGGGGGATCTCATCGATGGCAAAGTCGTGCAGGTTGCGGGAGACACGGTCTTCATCGATGTAGGCTACAAATCCGAAGGAAAGCTCAATGTGCTTGAGTTCGGAGAAACTCCGCCAAAGGCTGGAGACACCGTTAAAGTAATTCTAATCCGCAAGGAAACTCATTCTGGCGACATCGTGATTTCTAAGAAGAAAGCCGACGAAAAAGTGTTCTGGAAATCGGTCGCGAATGCTTTTAAGGATCATGTGCCTGTGGATGGAACCATCACAAAAGAAGTGAAGGGTGGCTTTGAAGTTGAACTTGGGCATGGCCTCACTGGTTTCCTTCCGCTCAGCAAAGCCGATGTACAGCGTGTGGAAAAGAGCGCGGATCTCATCGGCACAAAAACGAAATTCTATTTAGAGCGCCTCTATTCGGACAAAAAGATTAATATCATCCTCAACCGTCGAAAGCTCATGGAAGAGGAAATTGAACAGCACCGAGAGGCTTTCTTCCAGAATACGCAGATTGGCGACACCGTGAAGGGCGCGGTAAAAAGCTTCACCAGCTTCGGCGCCTTCATCGATCTCGGCGGTTTTGACGGACTTCTGCACATCAACGACATGAGTTGGGGTCACGTCACGCGACCTAAAGACTTTGTCAGAAAAGGGCAGGAAATTGAGCTCAAGGTGATCCGCCTTGACCCAGAGGAAAAACGCATCAATCTTTCTCTCAAACACTTCAGCGCAGATCCGTGGAATAGCTTCGAAGAGAAGTACCACGTCGGCGATGTTGTCAAGGGCAAGGTCACCAAGCTGACCGATTACGGCGCCTTCATCGAAATCGAAGAGGGCATCGAGGGTCTCGCGCATATCTCTGAGTTCTCCTGGGTAAAAAAAGTTCGCAAACCCGAGGATATGTTAAAAGCGGGCGACGGCGTAGACTGCATGATCCTCGGCTACGATATCCCAGCGGGTAAGGTTTCGCTCGGTCTTAAGCAAGTTCAGCCCAATCCGTGGGACACAATCGATGAACGATATCCTCTCGGCACACGCCTTAGAAGAAAGATCGTCAAGGTTACGAACGCGGGAGCTTTCGTCGAACTTGAAGAGGGGATCGACGGATTCCTGCACATTGATGATTACTCTTGGACCCAGAAGATTAAGAATCCCTCCTCAGTGCTCCACGAGGGTGAAGAGATCGACGTCATCGTCATTGAGAGCAACCCAGAGGAAAGAAACATTCGCCTAGGCGTGAAACAGCTCAGTGAGGATCCTTGGCGTTCGTTCGCGAAAACCTACAGGCCTGGCTCCATTATCGAAGGCACTGTCTCTGCCGTCACTGATTTTGGCGTGTTCGTGAAGGTTCCCGGTGACATCGAAGGCTTAATCAAAAAACAGGATCTCGTGTCGGACAGGGCCGAATCCTACGATGACGCGCTTAAGAAATACCAGCCGGAGATGCAGGTAAAAGCTGTTATTGTCGACCTCAACCCAGACAGGCAGAAGCTTGGGCTTTCGATCAGGGATCTTATCCAGAAACAGCAGAGAGAAGAAATTTCGCGTTTCATCCAGGAAGACGAGGGCGAAGCTGGCTACACGCTCGGCGATCTTCTCAAAGCGAAGGACAAGGATAACGACTGAGCAGAGAAGTTCAGTCAATTGCCATGGCAGAGAAGGATTCGGTGATTGATTCGGAAAAGTTTCGCACGCTGATCGAGATCAACGCTCGACTCAATTCCAGCTACACTGATTTCCACGCTCTTCTCAAAACAATTGTAGAATCAGCAGCGAGGCTTGTCGGCGCGGACGCGGCGAGCCTCGCTCTTTTTGATCAGGGCTCCAATGCGCTTCGATTTGAAATAGCGCTTGGACCAAGAGGTCCAGAGCTCATGGGAAAATCGATACCTGTCAACAGCGGTATCGCGGGTTGGGTCTTTCAGAATAGCAGGTCTATCATCGTGAACGACGCAGCACATGACGAACGATTTTCCCCCACGGTATCGAAAGAGATTTCTTACAGCACAAACTCTATTCTCGCTGTACCATTGAAGGTTCGCGATGTCACAACGGGAGTCATTGAGCTAATCAATAAGGCTTCGCGCGGGCTCTTCCTTCATGATGACCTCGAGTGGGCCGAACTCTTCGCGGTTCAAGCTGGCATCGCCTTCGACAACGCGCGACAGTTTCAGCGCACCGAAAAGGAGCTCTCATACCTTCAGCACAAGGTCCAGGAGGAACAGGGCTGGCATTCCCTCATTTTTTCCTCGAAGGCGATGCAAGATCGACTCGAACTAGTAAAGCGTGTCGCCCCAAGCGATGCGTCGGTGTTGATCCTTGGAGAGAGCGGCGTAGGCAAAGAGCTTATCGCGGAACAAATACACCTTAATTCGCGGCGCAGCGGCAAGCCTTTTATACGAGTCAATTGCGCGGCACTTCCTGAAAATTTGCTCGAAAGTGAACTCTTTGGACATGTCAAGGGTGCTTTTACCGACGCGATCAGCAACAGGGAAGGGCGCTTTGAGGCTGCGGATGGTGGCACTATTTTTCTTGACGAAATCGCGGAACTTCCTCTCAAGCTTCAATCTAAACTTCTTCGAGTTATTCAGCAGAAAACGTTCGAGAGAGTCGGTTCAAACCAAACCTTTAGGGCCGATGTCCGGATAGTTGCCGCGACCAACCGTGACATAGAAAAACTCGTTCAGGCACAAGAATTTAGAAGCGATCTATATTATCGTCTCAATGTGCTTCCTATCCATATTCCTCCTTTGAGAGAACGCGTTGAAGATATTCCGACGCTTGCGGAGCACTTTCTCACACAATATGCGCGAGAGACAAACCGTGGTCTCATGCGTTTTTCGGACGCAGCCTTGCAGGCAATGCTCGAGTATGGGTGGCCTGGCAACATTCGAGAGCTGGAGAACGCGATTGAGCGAGCGGTACTTATTTCGAAGAGCGCGCTTATCACCTCAGACGATCTCATGATAGGTACAATGGCGCAAAGCACAAAAAACGAACGCCTCATAGGGAAAGAGCTCAAAGAGGCAATTATCATCTTCAAACGAAGTTACATTCTCACGGCACTGGAACAAAATAGGTGGAATCAAACAGAAACAGCACGCCACCTCAGGATCCAGAGGACCTACTTGTCACGATTGATAAAAGAGCTCAATATTATCCAAAGCAAGGAGTAAGGTGT
>JAKALZ010000164.1 GCA_021813065.1 bacterium | reverse complement strand
TGGTTCGTCGAATCCGCCAATCAATCTAAGCACCGTGGTTTTGCCGCAACCGGAAGGACCGAGGAGCGAAAAGAACTCTCCCTTCGAGATCGAAAGGCTTACATTTTTCAGCGCCTGAAACGTGCCAAAAAACTTGGACACATCCACGATGTCAACATCAGCGCCTTTCATCCCGTAGGCTCCTTGGAAAGGTATAATTCAACGCAAGGTATAGTATGCTAGGTCGCATTGGTCAAGAGATTTTCTGCATATTTATGTACGATCTGAAATGCCTTCTTGGCGCTCTGAACACTTCATCGCGCGAGGGCTGAACTCACCATTGAATCGAGGGCTGCCAAGAGCGTGCTGGCCTTTGCTTCGAGCGAGGTGCAGGCTGTCACCGCTCGATCTAAAAAGGCCTCGTCTGAAAGGCCCTTTATATTTACCCGCACGTTCATGATCGCGCTTTTAAGGCCCGCGTACGCCATGAGGCAGCCTGAGGCCGCGTCCGTCATCGAACTTTCAATGCCGTGCTTCGCGGCATCGAGGCAGAGCTCCATGGCATCAAGACAAAGCTCAGCCGTTCTGAGCGGTACCTCCGCGGCATGCTTCTCAGCCGCTTCGATCGCGGCTATGCGCGCGCGTTTTTCACCCTCATTCGACGTGGGCAATCGCATCGCGCTCAGCACGCCGTTAAAAGCGTCGGTATCCTCATCCACGCGCGAAAGAAGCTCGCGCGAATCTGTCTGGGCGCGGATGCTGAGTTCTGATAGCGAATTTGAGAATCCCTCTCGACCTTTCTTTCCCACGCTTAAATTCGCGTCCATCGCCGCGAGCGATGCGCCCAGCGCACCCGCAAGGGCGGCGACCGAACCACCACCAGGCGCCGGCGAATCTGAGGACACCGCGCCCGCGAACGCGCGCAGATCCATCGACACAAGGGGCTCCCGCGGACGTATCGCCCATTCGATCACCTTCCTGGCGGGATCGAAAGGCTGCACCGATCGAAGCCCCAGGGTCTGAACCGCGAGTTCGACGAGTTCCTCGTCTGAGAGACCAGGACTCTTGCCCATCTTCACTCTAAAGTGCTGCCCCGCGGTTCGGATCGCTTCGAGAGGAATGAGTCCGATGAGTTCGGACCCCGTGACATGCAGGCCTCGAGCCTCTGCTTCCTCTTTGACGGTTTCGAAAACGCTGTGAAGCGCAGTCGTATGAAAATCGAGGAGATTGATCGAAACTTGCGCGCATCGGTACTCTTCGATATACCAGCCAATCGCGCGCACGGCTTTCAGCCGCCCTGGCACCACCTTCACTGAATTTCTCTCAGCTTCTTTAATCGTCCGCCCCGCTTCCCGCACGCTGAGCGCGATGTCGTTGGCGATCTTTTTATCTCTCGTGTTGAGATTAATATTGTAGGCAATCAAAAATTCGCGCGCGCCGGTCACGGTCGCGCCCCAACGGGGATCGAAGGTCGCTGGCCCGAAGTCGGGTGTCCAATTCGGATCCGCTAGTTTTCGAGCGAGCCCTTCGTACTCACCAGCACGGATATCGGCTAGGCTCTGGCGCTCTGGCCGAGAAGCCGATCGCTCATAGAGATATACAGGAACTCCAAACTCCTCAGCGAGCGACATGCCGAAAGTTCTCGCGAGTTCTGCGCACTCTTCCATAGAAATCCCTGAAACTGGCACAAAAGGGCAGACATCGAGCGCGCCGATTCTTGGGTGCGCGCCACGATGATTCCGCATGTCGATGAGAGCTCTCGCCTCTCTCGCGGCGGCCATCGCGGCCTCGCGAACACGCTCCGGCGCTCCAATGAAGGTGTAAACCGTGCGATTCGTGTCAAAACCAGGATCGACATCGAGCAGCGCCACGTCCTGCACGGAGCGAATCGCGCGCGCGATCGCGTCGATCACTGTGCGATCTCTGCCTTCGGAAAAATTGGGCACGCACTCAATAATGGGTTTTGACATAAAGCCTCCAGATCGATGTAACTATACCCGAGCTTCGGACGTGAATCCACGCCTCCTTGCGGCTTCCCGCGCTTCGGCATACGAAGTGGGGTCATTGATATTCTGGAATACAAATTCGGCATCGCAGATCGTGGCGAGCTCCGTCGAGGGAAGCACTTCGAAGCGGCGAGTCTGCAGAAATTTCCAGAGCGAAAGGCTGGATTGAGACTCGATGCGCGCCGCGAGCACATCCATGAGATCCCTGCGGTAAAAAGCTGAAAATGGTTGATACACGCCGTTGAATTCGCTAAGAACAATCTCACTCTCGCCGTGAACCGCAATCTCGAAGAGCCGGCGTATGAGAAATGGCGACACAAAAGGCATATCCGCGGCGCAGAGGAGAATCCACGGGTATGAGGCGTAACGCATCGCGATGTGGAGGCCTTCAAGCGGACCTCTGCCCTTCAGCGCATCCACATACTGGCCATCCGCGATACCATCGTACATAGAGTGAGGTCGCCCGATGATGAAGAGTTCCTTAGCCTCCTCACGCAGTGTGGAGGCGAGAATAGTGCCTATCGCTACGCTTCCGATGGGGAGCGACTGTTTGTCGGCTCCACCGTATCGGCTCGCCATGCCTCCGTTGAGAATCGCCGCGCTGAAAGGACGCTGTCCGCCGAATTCAAGGCCTGATCCGTCACTCGTGCGATGTTCAGTCACGCTTCTCATCCTTGGAGTGGCGTCTGTAGTGAGAAATGCCTTGTGCCAAGATCGTGTCTGCCATACAGTACCACCATGCTCTCGTTCCCGGAGTTTACCGAAATTCTCGAGTGGTCCGACTGGGACACCCCGCCGGAAGAGATGCGCATCGAAATTCCATTTCACGCACTCCTCGATCAAGTACGTGAGCTTCTCAACGAGCTTACTATGGCCTCTTGGCCCTGCGCCGCAAGCGAAGCAACCGCATCTAACGCGCTTCACGAAAGAGCCACAATGCTTTACGTATCCGTTCCAGCCATCGTCAATGTCATGCTCAACTATAAAATATGCGTCGAGCACGGACTTCCACTCCATCCAACGGTGTATTACGAACTCAAAGAGGCGCGCAAGTATCGCATAAGCCACTCGCTAGGCGAAATTCAACGCGCGAGCGAACTCTTCTGGAAATCGATTGAAGTCGCTCGCGCATGTTACCGACTCGAGCCTGACGCGCGAACCGCGCTCACCGAGTATGCTCAGGGTCTTCCGGCTTCGGTGCAGGAATTTATTTACACAAGCGTACAAGACCACTACACCTGGCTCGGTTCTCGACCGTCTCTTCTTAGGGAGCTTGCGAAAAAAGTGAGGGCTGCCTACGATCCGCAGATCATCGTGGCAGCCGCCCATGGTTCGATTATGCCCGCTCTCATTCTATCCGAGCTTCTCGATATACCCCTGTACTTCATAAGATTCTCCATGTTCAAACGCCGCGACGAAGAGCCGATTCTAAGCCTCTCGGACCAGGCCTGGCTCTTCGATTACCGGGATAAAAACGCGCTTTTCTACGATGAGGATGTCGCGGGCGGTCGAACCCTCGAACTCTTCTTCTCGAGAATGAAACCACTCTTCGGCAAGGTTCGAACCGCCTGTTCGATTCGCCACGCGGGAGCCTCGATCCACCCAGATTTCGCGGGAAAAACCTGGTGGGACTGACGATCGACGGGTGCTGCCTGCCGACGCTTGAGCCACTTTGAACTCTTCCTCAATTTTCCGCTCTTAATTGAAGGTTTTTCCTGCTCTCCTTATTGCGAAGCGCAATCTTCTTTCCGCGCGCAATATTATAAAAATAACTTTAAAGTTGCATATTTTCTACTTCGATGATATACTTTTATATAGAAACGCCATTTTTATGGACAAATGGCATTCGTGTTTCCATGATTATCGGCGCCGAGGTTTACCTCCTTTTCCTCGGCGCCTTTCTTATTTTTCCCATTCTTAAGAAATTTTCTTTTTTCGCTTGACTTTTATCGATATCTCTGCATACGCTATATATGTAATTTTTCATACAAGGTGTCGCAAGGAGGCTCTATGTCGACTAAAACGAAACTAAGTTATACTCCATCCATTCGAAGACTTCCTTCATATCTACATATCATACGAGCATTTCAGAGAACCTCGGAACCCTATATTTCTGGTACATGGATCGCCAATGAACTCAACCTTGAACCAATTCAAGTCAGAAAAGACCTCGCCATTACCGGCATCGTGGGCAGGCCCAAAAAAGGTTACCCGGTTGAGCAACTCATAAGCGCCATAGAACACTATCTTGCCTGGGATGTCGAACAGAAAGCGATCATCGTGGGTGCGGGCAATTTGGGATCGGCCCTTACCGGGTACCAGGAATTCCGGAACCACGGGCTCCACGTCGTTGCCGCGTTCGACAACGATTCATCAAAGACGGGAAAATCGATTCATCAAGTTCAGATATTCCCCATGGAAAAGCTGAGGGAAATCGTCGAGAAGATGAACATCACGCTGGCGATCCTCACTGTACCCTCTCCGTATGCCCAGTCGAGTTGCGACGCGATCGTGGCTGCCGGCATCAGCGCGATCTGGAATTTCACCAACGTCAAACTCAAAGTGCCCGAAGATGTGCTCGTGCAGCGAGAGGATCTCTCCTCAGGGTACGCGATTCTCTCGGTGATGATGCGCACCAAGGCCAGCAGCTTCGCTTGACCCGCGCATACCGATCCACCACATGCGTCTCCTGCTCATCGTAGGCTCGAGAGGCTCCGGAAAAACAAGTCTCTGCGAAAAAATAAGCCGCGCGGCGAGAGCGCGGCACATTTTTTGTTGTGGATGTCTCGAAGTCTCCGCGAGAGACGCGGACGGGCGTCCATATCGCGTCGAACTGGTGGACATTTCGAGCGGAGACTCATTCCTCGCCGCGCGGCGTGCTCGCGATAGCTCGCAACCTTTCGAGTTCATCCATGAATCTTTCTCGCTCATTCGGGAGC